>CALGTK010000357.1 GCA_937904325.1 uncultured Planctomyces sp. | reverse complement strand
ACGCAGCGGCCAGGCCTCTTTGTCGATGTGGGCAAGCATCAAAGAGGCCTGACCCCTTTGATTTGTTCTTGCGACTCTTGCTCATACGGCCCCCGTACCCAAGACTTGAGATTTTGACCGAAATCCCTACATCTCATCGTGATTCAGCGATCCCGGCGCGCAGGTCCTTGACGCAAGCCTGCTTTCATGGCCAACTCCTCCCTGCAACCCATCCGAAAAGCAATTTCCCGGCAGTAACCACATTATGAACCCACCCGCTGACCACACTCGCCGCACCTTCATCCAAACCACCGCCATCGGAGCCGCAGCCACGTCGACTGCGATGATCGCCGCAGAACCGAAGTCATCTGCTAAGAGTTCACGCACCATCGAGACCGACGTCCTCGTTTGTGGTGGAGGCTGTGCAGGCAGTGCGGCTGCGCTCGCGGCGGCAAGAGCGGGGGCGAAGACGCTGCTGGTGGAGAAGGCGCCGTTCGCAGGCGGCATCATCACCAGTGTGGGCTTGCCCTACTTTGATGGCATCGCGCACATCGACACGAAACGCATCGTCGTGCGTGGCATCGCCCTCGAGTTGCTGTCCAAGTCCGGCGTGTGTGCGCCCGATGCGAAAACGGTGGCGAAGCATAACCCGGCCATCCTGAACACTTTTGAATTCAAACTGCTGCTGGACGGAGTGTTTCAGGAACAGAAGGACAACCTGTCAGTCCTGTTCAACAGCTTCATCTGTGATGCCCAGTCCAAAGGTGACCGCGTCGAATCGGTGGCCGTGGCAAACAAGGACGGCCTCGTCACGGTCAGACCGAAAGTCGTCATCGACTGCTCGGGCGATGCCGACGTCGCAGCGTGGGCCGGTGCGCCATTTGAGCAAAACAAGGAGGTCCAGCCGCTGACCCTGCACTTCCGTATTGGTAATGTTCAGCCCCATGCGGACTTCGGCATACAATGCCGACAAGCGCTCGCGGCAGCGCAGCAGCGAGGTGAACTGCCTCATTATTATGGTCCCGGCGTGATGTTCCTCTATGCGAAGAATGAGGTTTACATTCACGGGGTCCGAGTCCCGGCCGATCCGACAAACGCTGCCGACCTTTCGCGGGCCGAGATGCAGGGCCGCGCCGATGCCCACGCGATGTTTCGCGCCTGGAAACGCGACGTAGCCGGATTCAAGGACGCCTACTTCATGGAGGCTTATCCGTGGATCGGTGTCAGGGAATCGCGGCGGATCATCGGGCAGCACGTCCTCACTGAAGATGACCTCATGACATCCCGTCGTTTCGATGACGCCATCGCCACCGGTTGCTGGTATCTCGATCTGCATCCGAACAAGACAGTGGTCGGCAGTGCGAACGACTTCAACCCCCGGAAAGTCCAGCCCGAACCCTACGATATCCCGTATCGCTCACTTGTGCCGCAGAAGCTGGAAAACCTGCTGGTCGCTGGACGCTGTCATTCCGCTACCCGTGGCGCCCATGCTTCCACGCGTGTCACGGTGACCGCGATGGCGATGGGCGAGGCCGCTGGAGTCGCCGCCGCAATCTCGCTGAAGGATAAAACCAGCGTGGCAGAGCTCAACGGAGCAAAGGTGCGGGAACAACTCGAATCTCAAAATGCAGGCCCTTTCACGGATGCCTGAAAAGTGAAGCATTCGCATAAGAAGCAAATTCCTGTCAGTTAGCGATGATACAGGAATGCAAGACTGGTCGTGAACCCGTAATCAAGCAGTGGGGTATAGGTATGAGTTGATACAAAGTTCCGTGTGCTGCAGAAAACGAGGGGCGCAGGAAAGAGACCACACACAGACGCCTCAGCGCACTCACTGCAATCATTCTCGTTCTGGGAGCGTTCAGTTGTATGGCCGCCGAGCCAGTGTTCATCACCGTGGAGAAACCAACTCCCTCACGATAGCAATGCAAACGAACGACGCCCTCCTGCACGCCAAGCGCGGATGCATCGCGATCCGGTACGAGATCAAGCATTTCCGCGGCATGGTGGCGATCGCATGCTTCAACGATTTCTGGATATCTCTCCGTCCCGCCAATGACGAGGAGACTGAAGGCGTTGTCCACTTTATCTACAAGGGCACACCGGTGAGGGCTCTCGCCAGTGCGCAGGTGCCAGCGGGAACCGTCACGTGCACGGTCAACCACGACGGCCACCGCGTTTCCTGTTTCGTAAACGGCGCCCCCGTCCCCGGGCACATTGACATCGCCAACCCGCTCGCCGGCGCGACCTTACGGACCTTGGCGGACAAAGGAACCACCCAGATCACCGTCCGGGACGTCGCGCTCATGGCAGCCCCGTTCAGCGAAGCAGACATGCTCGCTCTGGCGCGGCCCAACGCGACGTGGAAGCCACTGCCCGGCATGACCCTGCTCGCGTCCGATATTGCGGCCGCTCCGGCAGGCGCCCTGCGTGCCCGGGTCCTCGACGGCATCGTCGCCCCCGAGAAGTACCACGATTTCCTCGTGAAATCTCGCCCGAGCCAAACTCTCTACGTAGACCGCAACCAACCGGCAGCCAACGACGCCAACCCCGGGAAC
The DNA here is from genome assembly GCA_937904325.1 of uncultured Planctomyces sp. Lineage (GTDB taxonomy): Bacteria > Planctomycetota > Planctomycetia > Planctomycetales > Planctomycetaceae > JABMPE01. The sequence continues at coordinate 6,486 of CALGTK010000357.1, read as the reverse complement.
AGCCCCGCACACCCCTTGAAGACCGTCGGAGCAGCCATTGCCAGGCTTGAGCCGAATACGACCGTCTGGATCCGCAAAGGCCGATATCCCGAAACCCTACACATCTCGCGAAGCGGCCTTGGGCTCCATGCTCCGATCACGATCAGCGGTTACCCGGGTGAGGAGAATGAGGTCATCCTGACCGGCGCCGATCGCGTGGTCGGCTGGGAAGCCATGGGGGACGGCATCTGGCGCAAGCGCGACTGGCCTGTGCAGTGGCACGATTGGGGCAAGGGCCATCCCGGCTGGGAATCGGGCAAGCCGCCGTACAGCCCGGTCAAACGCTGGCGGAGGAGCTGGATGGAACATCTCTTCCTGGACGGTCAGGACCTCTTCCACGCTGAGGACCACGCCACGCTCGTGCCCATGAGTTTCACCGTGGACAAGGAGAACCGCATCGGCTATCTGAAACTCACAGACGGCGTCGATCCGAACACGCAGGTGCTCGAGGCATCGCGGCGCGGGACTGGCGCGGTGGTCGCCGCGGACTTCGTCGTGCTGCGCGGGATGATCCTGGAGAAGTACTTCGACACGGGACTGAGCAGCCGCGGCTCACACTGTCGCTTTGAACACTTGACTACGCGTTACAACCTGACAGGCATCGTCTTCAACGGCCTGCACAACATCGCGAAGAACATACGGGCGATCTACAACGGCCAGACCGGAATCTCGGGCATCCCCGACCACCTGCTGATCGAGGACGCGGAGATCCTCGGCAACAACACCAAAGGCATCACGTGGTCCTATCACTCAGGCGGGTTGAAAATGACCCAGGCCCAGAGCGTGACCCTGCGCCGTGTCCGGGCGTCCTTCAATGCCGGGCCGGGCCTCTGGTTCGACGTCAAAAACGCAGACATCACCGTGGAAGAATGTACCGTTATCGGCAATACCGGGGCAGGCATCTTCATGGAGATCAGTCAAGGCCCTTGCTTGATCCGGAACAACCTGGCTATGAACAATCCCACGGGGATCGTGATCGCGGAGACCGACGACTGCACCGTCGTCAACAATACCTGCGTACGGAACGAGCGCGGCTTTGCCGTCCGCTACAGCGATCGCAAAGGCAGAGGACAGGAGCGGAAGGCCAATGCGGGAAACACGCCCCCTCAACGGTTGCCAATCGATCGCCAGGAAGCGCAGGGCGCTTACACGTTGCGCAACCTTGTCGTGCGGAACAACGTCCTTGCCTTCAACAACAGAACGCAGCTGGATGCGGCCTCGTTCACGGCCGATTCATGGCGAGACGCCCACAAGAACAACTACCAGTCCGACCACAACTTGCTGTGGTCAGGACCCGGCAAGGCGTCGCTGATCAGCTGGCAGAGCGGAGCTGTCCACGACCTTGCCGCCTGGCCGGAACACAAGCACTGGGAGCAACACTCCGTCGTAGCCGCCCCGACGTTCCTGGCAGAAAGTCCCTATGACTTCCGCCTCGCGCCAAGCAGTCCCGCCGCACAGGCGGGCGCAAAACCCGCTGTCCCGTTCCCGGATCGGTTCGGCAGACAGCAGTTGCTGCCAAACGCCGGAGCCATCCAACCGGTGCTGCACACGCCCTGGGCGTCGCGGACACTCAAAGGCAAAGGCGAAACCCACAGATGGCCGCTGCCGAACTAAGGCTCCCTCATACTGGATGCGCGGTGCTCGTGGCATAATCGCATCGTATAGGAAAGGGAGCACCGCGTAACAATTGCTTAATTTGTCGACTGCCACCTTTTACCAGTTGAGAGGGAAATCGCATTTTCATACCTCGATCTTCCACCCCTTTTCGTAGTCGCGAATCCACAGGGCCATTGATTCGACATCGTCGAGAATTTTGCCATTGGCCGGATCGCAGTTCAGCGTGCGACCGTTGCGGTAGGCGATGTTCCCCAGATGACAAAGCAGGGTGCTCTTGTGACCTTCCTCGATCTCGGCATTGAGCGGTGTCCCTTCACGGATAGAGGAAATAAAATTCTCAATGTGCTGTTTCTCGCCACTTTCACCATCACTCTCACCGATCAATTTACCATCAAGATCAAACAGCTGGTAGCCCACACCAGTGAATGCCGCGCTGCCTTCGCTGCCGTAGAACCAAATATCGTTTTTTGCTCCGGGCCACTGGGGATGACAGCTGAGCGCTTCCCAGGAAATGGTCTTACCACCCGGAAATTTGAAGACCGCGTCTTGGGTATCGGGCGTTTCCTGATCGTCTTCGGGATATCGATAGCGACCACCCGACGACGTCACCTGCTCGGGAAAATCTACCCCAAGAGCAAAGCGTGCGATGTCAACGTGATGCACACCGTTGTTGCCCAGTTCGCCGTTACCCCAATGCCAGAACCAGTGCCAGTTGTAGTGAATGCGGTTGTCGAGATAAGGCCTTCGCGGCGCCGGTCCCTGCCAGAGATCGTAGTCGAGATAGTCAGGCGCCGCGATCTTGATTCCATTGCCGAGCGAAGGACGTTTGCCGCGGTAGTAGCACTTGGCGTAGTAGACATTTCCAATCGCCCCTTCGTGCAGGCGGGCGATGCCTTCGCGCAAAGCCGGTCGGCTGCGCCGCTGCGTCCCATGCTGCATACGAATGTCGTATTTGCGCGCCGCCGCAACCATCAACTCTCCCTCGTGCGGATTGTGGCTACAGGGTTTTTCGACATAGACATGCTTGCCAGCCGCAGCAGCCATCACTGCGGCGGGTCCGTGCCAGTGATTGCTACAGGTGATGGTCAGCGCATCGATCTCCGGATCCTCGAGAACTTTTCGAAAATCCTGCCCGTGACCAATTGTGCGCCCATTCACCTTGCCGACTGCCAGCGCCGCCGCAGCAGCGCGCGTTCGATCGACATCGAACACCGCCTTGATCTCAACACCATCCAACGCCTCGAATCCAGAGGCGACTCTCGTACCGCGTCCCCCCATGCCCATCGAAGCGATGACAACCTTGTCGTTTGCGCCGGGTTTTGCGGTGGCAGCTTTGGCGGATAAAAGTCCGCTGGTGGCAACACCTGCGATAGTTCGGACAAAGGTTCTTCGTTTCATAGTAAGTATCCCATTCTTGGTATGTACTGATAGTAATTTGCTTCTTTCGTCTTTCGGTAGATACTAGGACTCGGTCAGGACTCTTTTCTCGACAACTCCACAGTGCGGCAACCGCCGTTATCAGTTGGATCTTCATTTCCCCGGTGCTCCCGACGTGTCGTCTGTGTCCTGAAGTTGTGTCACGATCTGGGGAAGGCGCACTTTGTCCGTGACTGGCTTGCCGGCGTGAAGGTCTTCTTCGCTAACACGGCAATTTGTACGGAGCCCACGCCCCGTTTGCCGGCGCGGTTGAGTGTGTAACGCTGGTGGTCGTAGATAATGAAAAGTGTGCCGTCTTGCGCCTCGGCTTTGATTGGAAGTCGCCCGCTGGAGATTTTCGCAACTTAGGTTTGCAGCTCAGTTGCCGCCAACCGCGTCGAAGATTCGCTGATGATAATTTCAGTGTAAGCCTTTACCTTTATCAACGAGAAACTGGTCCTGGGCGTTCACCTGCGCGATCGAAAAACTGAATGCGCAGACGGCGGTAACAATTCGAAGCTGTTTCACGGTGATGTCTCGGGACATCGGTTTACCGTTACTTCCTTAAACTCCGCCAGCAAGTGAGGGGAGGATGTAAAAGAGACCTGACCCCTGGTTGGTCTCCAAGTACGCTTTATTGAGAAATATGGAAACCAATGAATCATTGCCCCTTAGATCCGACATCCAGCTTCGGCCTCCTGACGCGACGATCAACGGATCGTGTAGTTGACGTGAGAGGATTTGCGCAAGTCGATCATCACGTTGCGGCAGGTCGCGCGAGTCACGAACGTGTCAGCCCAATCTTCAGGCGAAAGTTTGACTCTCTGCGGTTGGTCGAACGTGATCCGCACGACGCCGTCGAATCGTTTGAGCAGAACTGAGCCGACGTTCTCGCTGAACTCGGCCGTGGCCGGCATTGGGCGGCCGTCGATTTCCCACTCGATACTGGTCGGCGCGGTCTTAATCTGCCTTCGAGCTTCGCGAAGGAACACTGGCAGCGTCTCGTAAAGCTCGGCGAAGTCCACTTTGCCGTCACTGGTGATGGTGGTTTCGATTCGCAAGCCGTCTGACTCGATCTTGAAAACTCGCTTGTAGTCGATCCGGCCGCTGAGCGTCTTTTCCTGCTCGAAGTCGACGGCTGGAATTTCACCACTCACGGTGACCACGCCACCGTCCTTTGGAGTCGGGGCCACGTCGGGTTTGATAATCCGCGCCGACGAGACCACGGCGCCGCTGGTCGTCAGGCCGGACACCGCGTGAACCGGCCACTGTTGCCAGGATTCGAGAGTGTCGTAGTTGACGTTGCTACGCACGGCGATGCGTCGCCCCTGAATCACGGACCCCGTTTCCGGCGTCCAGAACGCAGAGAGCTGGCCACCGCCGAAGCCAAGCGGACCGGGATACTGCGTCATGCCGTCATCCAGCAGCTGCTGGCCAACGGCACCGGTGTGGAGAATCACGCCGTAGCCATCATGCCGGGCGACGACGAAGCTGTGTCCAAATCTGCGAACGAAGTTTTCGTCACGTTCGAACGGCGTCTTGAGCATGGGCGAGCCGCTGGCACGGAGACCGTCGAGATGAGCCCAGGCGCCGTCTTGATAGAACTGGTGGGCGAAGTTGATTCCGATTGGAAAGTTGTAGGTTTGCCACAGACGCCAGGTCCAGGTTTGGCCACGCAGGTCTTCGTTGGCCCAGTAGCCGGTCCGCGCCGACGTTTTTCCTCCGAGCAGGTCGGGCCGTACCTGGTTTTGACGAATCTGGAAATTGAACCACTTCACCCGATTCGCCAGCGCGCCTGACAACTCCTCCTCGGTCGGAACTTTGACAAAGCACGCGGCCTCGTCAGTGATCATCGCGGTCCCGAGGTCTCTGGCGCTCGACTGGTTGACAAAAGCTGGTCTGCCGATCCGGCTGTTGAAATGACTCGGGCCGCTCAGGAATCCGTCCGGGTCCCGCATGGTCAGGTGCGAACGCAGGCGGCAGGTGCGCTCGACGTTTTCCTTCGCAAAGGACCAGTCCGTCATCAGCGCCGCCCAAGTCACGTAGCGATCGGCGCTACCGCCATAACCAACATCCAATCCGCCACCGCGTTCCATCCAGTGACCGGCCGGGTCGAAGTATTTCGGGTCGGTCATTAACTGGCGGCCGCGGGCCTCGGCTTCCCTGGCGAAATTCGCGTCCTCACAAGCTCGGGCGACGTACCAGAACCCAATCGGCGCACTCAAGTCCGCATCGACGGTTTCGCCCTTGACGCCCCACGACATCATCTCGCGCCCCAGCTTCAGCAACCCGGTTTCGAACGCCTTCCGGGCCTCGGGCGGCAGGACGTATTTGACTCCCAGATAAGTCGAGCCGAAGCAGGCCAGCTTGTAGCCGTTGAAGTCCGCGCGCCGGGCAAGTGGTGTGTTTTCGAAGTAGTCGTCGAGCATGATCATTTTCACGACTGCGGTGACGAAGGCTCGCATCTTCAGGCCGCGATTGTCGAAATAGGGATTCCCCGGGTGCTTCCACTGGACGAACGCGGTCAGCGTTTCCGGCCAGACCGGCGGGACGACGATCCCGGTCGGGACTCGAATCGGGACGGGAATCTCTTGGGCGTTTGGTGGCAACTTGACTGGTGGCTTCTGCTCCGTTTCGGGCGGCGGAACCGGCCCCTCGATTGTCGACAACAGGAACAGCCTGGGGGGCGCGTTGACCGCGGGCGTGCCGCGTTTCCAGCCGACTAGCGGTTGAAGCATCTTCGTCATCACGAAGTGCCGGTACATTTGCTCGCCGGTCAACTCCGCCTCGGCCACGCTCAGCCGATCCATTACGCCATGCTCGAAATCAGCTTCCTTCAGTGCCCCCAGAAAGTTCCGTAAGGTCCGCTGGTATTCGTGCGTCGTCGGCAGCTTTGTTCGCGCGGCCGATTCTTGCGCTTGTGCGGCGGCCCACGGCGTCCACATTCCAGCGAGCAGTACAAGAGCGAGGCAGTTTGATTTCACGGAATTCCTCACTAACAGGCAGTTGAAAAACGGAATGACGCGTCAGCGAGTGGCAAAAATCTCATCATGGTGTCTCCGCTCGTGGTTCATCCGGTGATGAATTTGTTGTTGAATGTAAGAGTCGCGCGACGTCTCCACGCAGTCGGATCTTGCCACTGACGGGTTTGCCAGCGCGGACATCTTCCTCGGTAAACGTCGCCATCAACACCTCGCCGAGGGGAGTGCGCTGGTGATCGTAAATGATGTGAATTCTGCCGTCCCTGGCCTGCACGCCGTCGGGGTAGGTGACGTCCTCACGTTCGTCGATCATCAAGCCTCCACTCCAGGTCTTGCCGTCATCATCCGACACGTAAGCGGTGAGCTGCTGGCGTCTGACGCGCTGGTCGAGCGGGCCATGCTTTACCAGTAGCAGACTGCCTGACATCAAACG
>CALGTK010000356.1 GCA_937904325.1 uncultured Planctomyces sp. | reverse complement strand
CACATTGCGGAGCGGACGTGTAAGCCCGATCAAACCGCATTCCCTGCTCGGCGAACTTCTGAAGGTTCGGCGTTATCCCGAACCGCTTTGTGTTTTCGTCGTCGTAACAGCTGACATGCGGGACGCTGTGATCATCGGAGAGAATCAGCAGCACATTTGGGCGAGACTGCTCGGCCGATAGAGACACGCTGAGGCCAGCCACAAGAATCGCAGTCAGAAACCCACGCCGTGTGGATTGGTAGGTCATGAATAAATTAACCTCTTCTGGACTTGTAGGCCGGACCAGGGAGCGAAGCAACGATGTTCCGGCTTCTGTGATTGCCGCCGATTTCGCAAAGCCGGAGCAGCGCTGCGATTGATTTGGCCTACTCAAGTGGTGTTTTCAACGGGCCGCCTGACGTTTCTTCTTTTTCGCAGTCTGCTTTCTGCGGTTGGCATTCCGGCCGGCATCGGGATAGGAGTCCAGCGCCTGCTGAAGCGCTTTGCGGGCTGACTCACCAGAAGATCCGACCTTGCCGATTGCGATCGGGCGTTTCTCGAGTACATCCTCGATCGTGTCAAACATCTCGCCGTTGTCGTACAGCTTGTAGCGTTTGTCTCGTGCGAATCTGACTTCAAAATGGCTGTATTTGTCGTTGTATTTTGCGGACGACGGCCGAGGAAAGTAGTAACAGTAAATCCACTCGCGTTTGTGTCCTGCTCTGCCCTCACACTGCGGCCAGAAACTCCAGCCATCTCCGTCTGTGATCTTTTTCGGAGGCAGTCCCGCCGCTTCAACCATCGTCGGGAACAGATCGGAAAAGCAAACAAGATCGTCGACCACTTTTCCGGCTGGTACTCTTTCCAGCCAGTTGACAATCAATGGCACGTGAGTCCCGTAGTCGTGCGTGAAACCTTTCCCACCTCGGATCTGACGCCCATTCAGTTCGGATGTCAGAACGGCATTGGTGCCGTTGTCACCGGTAAAGATGATGAGCGTGTTCTCACGCAGTCCGAGATCCTTCAACGTGTCTTCGAGTCGTCCGACGTTCTTGTCGATGTACTGCACCATGTCGATGAAGTTCCGTTTCGCGTCCTTCGACTTCGGGTCGGCGCTGTCCGGAGTCACCGGAAACGGATTGTGAGGAAGAATCATCGGGAAGTAGGCGAGGAACGGCTTTTCGCGATTTGTCTTAATGAAGTCGATCAGAAAGTCAGTGGTGATGTCAGGGCCATAACTTTCGTCCGGCAGATCGAGCAGTTTCCCGTTCTGTACCAGCGACGGATTCCAGTATCGCTCTCGCCCGCCGCCAGGAATGTTCCACAGGCAGTGTGTGTCGAAGCCGGCTTCTTCCGGGGAGATCCCGCCTTTGCCTGTCAGCAATTGCCATTTGCCGGCCACGGCTGTCGCGTAGCCATGTTCTTTGAAGTAGTTACCGAAAGTCGGTTCGCCCTTCGGATACACGCCAAAGTCGAAATAGTTAAACACGTTCGACTTGCCCGACATCAGGTTGACGCGACTTGGCGTACACAACGGTGTCGAATGACAGTTTTCAAAACGGATGCCTTCGGCCGCCAGTGCATCAAGTCGCGGCGTTGAATACTCACGGCTTCCATAGACGCTGAAGCATTCGAATCCGACGTCGTCACAGAGGATCATGATGATGTTCGGCTTGTCAGCAGCCTTAAGCGGCAAAGTGACAAGACAAAGAAAGAAGGCGGTCAGAAAACGATACATGCTTCTATCTCCGGGTTACGACTCAGCGAACAGTCATCGGACACTCAGTGTTTCAGTCAGAGATCCGTCTGCAGTATTATTCATCGCCGGCTGGAATTCAGGGGGATCTCTTTTACCGTGGACGTCAGGTCTTCCTTGCTCGACGGTTTCGCCAGAGGGCGCATCGATTTGTTTTTCGGGTTCTCTATTTTTCCGAGGGGTCCAGAATCTAAGGCAGCCACGTAAATCTCCCCCAGTTTTTATTGCGAGGTACGACTTCCAACTCTTCTTCCCCGAATTTGGTTTCGATCATGACCCTGGGGGGTCCCCTTTCTCGATCCGGAAAAGCCCTCGTCACGAATCCATCGGGGGACCATGTAGGATCATCACCACGTCCGACTTTTCGCCGTTGTGTGCCATCGCTGCTGACAACCCAGACATTAAAAGTTTCTGAGATCTGCTGATCCCGGCCGGGGTTCCTGATCCCGGTAAACTGGCTCATGTGAATCATCTCCACGCCTTCCCAGTGGGCAATCCATTTCCCGTCGGGTGACCAAAGAGGAACTTTTTGCTCGATGGGCAGTTTGAGGTTCTCGTCCTGATCTGTGGGCGGTGCCGAGATAAGTTTGGCATCACCCCCGTCGAAGTTGCTCACCCAAACTCTAAAGGTGCCGCTTCGGTTGGATACAAATGCGACCTTTTTGCCATCGGAAGAGACCGAGGGCATCGCATTACTGAACTTGATCTGCTCCGGGTCAGTGAATAGCCGGCGAGATTTACCCGTTTCGGTGTTCATCACGTGGATCTGGCTATTGCTGGCGGGATCCTGTTTTTTTTGCCCGGGCTGAGCCTTCATCCAGACGACATGGCGGGTCTCCGGGATCCAGGACGGCAGCAGGTTCATTCCCTTGCTGATAAGCGCACGAGGGTTCTTGCCATCAATGTCCGAAAGCTGGAGCGACAGGCTATGATTCACCACTTCCGCATACACCAGCTTCTTGCCGTCGGGCGAAACGGCAGGCATGCGGCAGCCATGCTCGGAATGTGTCAGCTGAACGCTAGCCGCCCCGTCCTCCCTCATGCGGTAGAGTTGGAGGATATCGTTCTCATCGGTGTGACTGACAATGACATCACGCAGTGGCGGCGCTGAAGTCGACTCAACTGACGCCGGCTCTCCCTGGAATGTGACGCTCGACGAGTTGTCCTGCGCGAGCAGTGACGTTTCCCCGTTCAAAAAGAACAAGAACGCCAGGAACGTGAGCGTCCATTCGGTTGTTCTGTAAAGCATCATGATTAATCCACTATGAATCGTCGGCTTCGTTCTGTGGCCTACTGAAATCGTGAAGTCTGTATCTCTGATTGAAGACAACAACAGAGGTGTCAGGATCCAAATCCGGTTATTGGTTCCCACTCTCTTTTCCTGCTTGGATTCGGCATGTTTTTTTTTGAACGATCCTTCGGCCCATCACTTTCAAAATAACAAATGACGAATCCCAACCAACTAATGAAAACTAATCAGCCTCGTCGCCTAATTGTTCAGGAACGACTTGCTCATAACAACCAGGCGGATGAGGTCGCGCAGGCCGGCTTTCCTGCTGTTGAGTTCCGCAAGAATCTTATCGATGGCTGGTCGGTCGCCGATTTCGAGTTCACGGCCCAGGGCGTAGATCATTAGCTTCTCCGTCAGGCAATGAGTGAACTGATCCTCTCGGTCCACAAGCAGTTTTCGGAACTCTGAAGCAGTCCGAAACGAATCTCCGCTCGGGAGTTTACCGGCGGCATCGATCGGCGTTTTCTTCTCGTATTCGTCCCGCCAGCCTCCAACGGCGTCGAAGTTTTCCAGCGCGAAGCCGAGTGGATCGATCTTGCGATGGCACTCGGCGCATGTTGCGTTTTTCCGATGCTTTTCCAGTTGCTCACGAATGGTGACCGCGCCGCGAATGTCCGGCTCGATTGCAGGAACGTCGGGCGGTGGCGGTGGCGGTGTGTAGCCGAGTAGTTTCTCCAATACGTAGATGCCACGTACGACTGGCGACGTATCCACGCCGTTGGCTGACGCGGTGAGGAATGCCCCATGACCGAGCAGGCCGCCGCGTTTGCTCCCGTTGAGTGAAACACGTTGAAGCTTGTTGCCTTGAACGCCTTCGATGCCGTAGTGCAAGGCAAGTTCGCGATTGAGAAACGAATAGTCGGCGTCGAGGAATTCCCGTGGCGAAAGATTCTTATCTAGCACGTGTCGGAAGAACGATTCCGTCTCGTTGCGCATCGCGGTTTCGAGGTTGTCGCGGTAGTACTCAAGGAAGTCTTCTGACGGAGGCATCGATCCGATGTTGTCCAGGTCAAGCCATCGACGCACAAAATGTTTCACAAATCGATCCGACTTTGAATCGGCAAGCATGTGGGTTACTTGTGCCGATAGATCGGATCGCAATTTCCCACGGGCTGCCAGTTTGAGAAGCGTTTCATCCGGGGGCGACGACCAGAGGAAATACGACAACCTCGACGCCAGCGCAAATTCGTCCAGATCACCTTCATCGAGATTCAGATACAGGAATCCCGGTGAACACAGAATCGCTTGGCAGCCAAGCTGGAGGGCATGCAAAGGCTCCACGCCTTCGTTGAGTTTGCTGGCGATAAGTTGCTGAATCGGCTTCAGTTCTCCGTCAAGTGGCGGACGTCGAAAAGCCTTTTCAGCGAATGCTTCAAGCCGTTGAGCAATCGTCGTGGCGTTCAGTTCGTCAGGCGTCAGGCTGCCATACAACGCGCGATGACCGGCGGTCGGCCAGGTATCAACGTGCGGGCCTTCGAGTTGAATCTCCCAAATTCGCAGGCGAGGCCCTTGGTAAACTTTGAGAACTCCGTGCGCCTTCTCCGTGCCCCCCTTCATACCGACGAATGGTTTGAACTCCGGTTTGTCGGCGGCCAAAGTCGTCAGCACTCGGACCATTCGCTTGGCAGCCAGGGGGCCATTGCGAAAGCGAACTTCCGGCTCGTAGCCAGCTTCCATGTAGACAGTCCATTCAAACCATTGCGGTTCTTCGTTCGTCAATTCGATACGCGCGAGCGATGTCATCTTTGAAACATTTCCAGTGCTCTCGACGCTGCCTCGCCGATCAACAGAAGCAAGTTCCATCACCAACGGATCACCGTTTCGAAAATCGCCCAGAGCTTTGCCATAGTCATGGACGCGGCTCACGGCTGCCGCTCGAACACGAATGGTATAGATGCCGCTGTGATCGACGCCGCCCTGCCGCAACAGTGGCAGGAATCCGATGTGTCCGCCGCGATAATGGCGGCCATAGAGATCGGTGTATGGCGTTTCCGGAACAAACCGGTAGCGGTCGACTTTGAAGAGTTTCGGAAGATCCCGTGAGTCGTTGCCTTTGAAGTAGAATGGCGACTGCTGCGTGTATTTCTTTGATGGTGGGCGGTCTCCAAACTGAGTGGCTCGGCGAATGGCTTCTTCCGCGCCGCCAAAGTAGTGATCCATCAACCTGCCGGAAGTAACCAGACCGGCTCCGTTGTTATCGAACCCTTCGACAGTCACCTCAGCGGGAAAATCTTCGGCTGGATTCCAAACGTCGACGTTGATCCGCAGCAGATCACCAATGGTCTGCCGGTATTCCCACGAATTCAGTCGCCGAAGGACACTGTGCCCACCGGAAGTATTCAGTTCGCTGTGTGCTGTCGTGATTCTTTGTGTCAGGCGTTCGATCAACTTCGCGCGTGCTTCTGCTGTCGGTTGGACTTCATCTTCCGGCGGCATTTTTTGAAGATTCAACTGGTCGACGATTTCCTGGAAACGCTCCAGATCGTCGAGCGTCTTGATCTGCCCGGAAAGTGTATCGAATCGACGATCGGCGCTTTGATCCTCGCTGCCGTGACAACGTATGCAGTGTTTCTTAAGAAATGCCGAAGTGAGTTCGTCAGCTTCGGCAATCGAGCTGACCGCAATCATAATCAGGGCTGCACATTGGATGATGGTTTTCATGGTCTATCCCTATCCAATTTCCATTGGAGAGAACGTTCCCGTACTTCTGCCAAACCGATCCCTCTCCGCGCCAAACCAATTCAGAACGGACAGCCACAGATTTGAAAGTGGCACTCGTTTGTGCTGTTCGGCGGGACAGACGAGATGTCCCTGGTGTTTCAAGCCACCGCCGGCGACCAGTACAGGGAGGTCTCGGTTGCTGTGGCGGGACCCGTCGCTCATGCCGCTGCCGAACACGATCAGTGTATTGTCGAAAACTCTTGCATCCTTCAGTCGTGAGATGAAGTTACTGAGCCTGGCAGTCAGAAAGGCTTCCACGACCTGCAACTGGCCGATTCGATCTTCTGACTTACTGTGATGAGAAAGGCCGTGGTAACTGCCTAAGTCCAGTTCTGCTGTGCGGAACCCTAGACCGGTTTCCAACGTCGCGACGCGAGTGGAATCTGTCTGCAAAGCCAGAGCCATCAAATCATAAAGCAGGGCCACCTCGTCGATATGTTGTCGCTCCTCGTTCGGCACTTCATCAATTGGCGACTTCGGCTTGGGGCGGTCGAGCCATTCTTTGGACATCTGCAATCGCCGTTCAACATCACGGACGGATGTCAGATACTGATCCAGCTTGTCGCGGTCTGCCGCGTTGAGCGTTCGATTTAAGACGCCCGCCGAATCACGTAGAGCGTCGAGCACGCTGGCTCGATGCTTCAAACGAGAGCGTTCCGCTTCACGTTCACTTTGAGGTGAATTAACGAAGAGACCTTGAAACAGCGTGGAAGGATTATTGATCGGCGGCACATGAACACCGGCTCGAGTCCAGCACATATCGGTGCCTCCTTCGATCCCCGTATTGATCGAAGCGAAACGTGTGGAACTGCCGACATGCTCGGCTGCAACCTGATCGATTGAAATATTCTTTTCCGGAAACCCAGCTGCTTCTTCTTTCTTGATACTTGTCAGAAAACCCTGCACTCCTTTGTGCCCGCCATTGAGCCCGTGATCCAGATTTGAAAACGCCGTCAGGTCTTCGCGATGCGCTTCGAGCGGCTTTAAAGTGGATGTGGATGTGTAATCCTTTCCGGCGTCTTTGGGGAAGAAGTTACCTGGATAGAAGCCGAGGTGATTACCAACGCAGACCAGACGTCGCGGTGACTCGTTTTTGGTTACAGCGTCAGCCGCAAAGCTCTCAAACGCCGGCAGCGTCAGTGCGATGCCTGTGCCTTGCAGAAATCGGCGACGGTTCAGATTTATCAGTCTATTCATGTCAATAACTCACTGAGGGCTTTAGTTGTTATCAGAAGCAACGAGGACGCGAATCTGGTCCACGCCATCACTCACAACGAGGGCAACGTGCAGCACACGACGATCGGCACTCAACGTAATCACGTCGTCTGTGTTGATTCCGCGGCGAAAGATATCGCGGAAATCGGTTTCAGGAAGAGCCAGCTGCGAGTCGGAAGAGTCCAGCAGAACCTTTTGTAGGATCAGGCCAACGATCGGACGATCAAAATGCAGTTCGCCCTGAAATCTTTGATTCACGGACTCGTCGTCGTGCCCCGGATTGTATTGCAGAAGAAAGCTGTCGACTCGAACGTCTTCCGCAAGCCTCACAGTGTGTTTTCGGAAAGGACGACGATAGGTGCCCGGCTCCAGCCCATCGACCACGTAACCGGATTTCAACCGAGCATTTTCGCGCTCAGGAAACAGCAGCAGCGAATCGCTGTCCTGGGCCAGTCCCGGTGAATGTCGCTCGTCGGGTGATGCGACACGGACATCGCCGATGAGCTGCTCGACTCCGAAGGAAACCCGCCACGTGTTCAGGAACTGGCTGATGGCGTAAGGAATCTCGCGGGGCGATTTTTCAGTAGCCGTGAGTGCGACCGTCTGGCCGCCAACAAGACGCCGGTGGTCTTCCAGTTCGATCTCGCCCTCGAACACGGAGATCGCCGTGTCGCCCATGGTGTCCACATCGACGCCGAACGATGTCCCCAGGTCTGTTACTCGCTGGTGCGGAGTAACCAGAACGAATCCTTTAATCTCACCAGGAACGCGCACCGTCGCCACGCCGTGCTGAAGCTGCGCCGAATTTGGCCCCAGCAGCTTCAATTCCGCCGGTGCCTGAATCGCAAGTCTGGCGCCGGACTGAAAGTTGATTTTGACTCGCCCGTCGACAAGCTTCAAAACCTGTCCGGATCGCAGTTGGTCGCCTGCCAGAACCTCTTGTACGTTGCGAGCGTTTTGAACCGTCGCGACGACATTGCCGCGATGCGTGTCGGGTTGCGTCGGAAGAGCGACGTACAACGCAATCACTGCCGCCACCGCGACCATTGCGATCCACCGTGGGTCCCAACGGCGGAGCGACAGATTCGATCGCTCGACATCACCGGGCGATGGCTGGGGGCGGCTTTCGATGCGCTGACGCACGCTGCGCGAGATGTCGATCGGCAGATCGCCTCGTTGGAGGCTGGCGTTGACCGCCAGCGGAATACGACCGGACTCCATCGCATGCAGTGCCGCCAACGTGTTGCCCATTCGCAGTTCATCGGCAAATGCTGACACACGTGACTCATCCTCGTCGAACCACACCATTAGTTCGCGACACTCGGCTTCACTCAACGTGTCGTCCTGAAAATCTTCGATCAGTCCTTGCTGCCACGATTCGTTCATGTCGTGGCTTCCTCACTGCGACGACTTTCGATGCACTGACGAAGAACTTTGCGAGATCGGCTCAGTGTGCTGGTGACCCATGTCACGGTCCGATTAAGCGACTCAGCGATGCTCTGACAGGACTGCCGCTCTTCGTAACGGAGCCGTACGACCGATGTCGCTTGCGTTTGCAGGTTCTTCAGACATTCGCGTAACGCCGAGAGCGAATCACGCTGATTCTCGACCTCAGCGTTTGCCATCTCCTCACCAACTCGCAGTCGCAGGGCGTGACTGAACTTCTCCTGATTCCGCGATTCCCGCCGTTGACGTTCCAATTCAGTCAGAATGAAGTGCTTGCAGATCACACAAAGCCAGACGCCGAAGTCCCTCTCCTGCTGATACTCATTCAATTGCTCGTAAGCCCGAATAAATGTCAGTTGAACCACTTCCTCGGCGGCGTCGATATCGGGCAACCGGTGCGCCGCGTATCCCAACAGCATCCCCTGGTACTGCCGAACCACGGCCTCGTAGGCATCCAGGTCTCCGCTCAGAATTTGATTAATCTTGTCCTGTTGCATCCATCTATCCACCATCCGAAGATCAAGGCGTTTCAGCAGTAGGGGCGAATACGACGTTTGTCACAGAAATTCCAGAGATTTCTCTCACCGTCGCTCGCAGGAGATGCCTTCATGTTCCGGCCAGGGCTCCAAAATGTATCCGGAACCAATTCCGCTTCAGGTTTTCAACACCTTTTCCTGCTTCGCCAACGTCTAGCTAAGTATGTTGGAGACGACATGGCCGTGGACGTCAGTCAGTCGGAAGTCTCTTCCGGCGTGACGGTACGTTAGCCGCTCGTGATCCATGCCGAGTAGATGCAGGATGGTGGCCTGCAGGTCATGGACGCTGACTTCGTTTTCTGCGACGCGGTCTCCAAGTTCGTCGCTGCTGCCGTAGACCATCCCGCCGCGGATCCCGGCACCGGCCAGCCACGTTGAGAACACGTGCGCATGATGACCTCGCCCGTTGGTTCCCGGATTCTGAACGTATGGCGAACGACCAAACTCGGTCGTGAACACAAGCAACGTGTCGTCAAACATCCCACGCTGCTTCAAGTCCTGGATCAACGCGGCAATCGCGCCGTCGACGTTTCTCGCCAGCTTGTCGTACTTCGTCAACTCGGCATGCGCGTCCCAGTTGTTATCGACCGACGAGTCGCCGTCGATCAATTCAACAAACCGTACGCCGCGTTCGATCATGCGACGCCCCACGAGGCACTGCCAGGCAAATCCTGAAGTGTCATCCGGATCGAGACCGTACAGATCGAGCGTTGACTTTGATTCCTTTCGCAAATCAAAAACATCGGGAGCTGCCATCTGCATCCCCGCGGCGGTCTCGAACGACTTGATCCGCGCCGACAGCTGCGAGTCGTTTCCGCGGCCACGCAGATGCTGTTGGTTGAAGTAGCTGAGCATGTCCAGCTCTGTCCGCTGGAGCTCCGCCGTGGGGGCGCGGCGGAGCATGTTGGCAATCGGATCGGGACCAGGAATTACGCGTGTTCCCTGGTGAACGGCCGGCAGAAAATCGGAGCCCCATACCTGGCCACCTGCGTACGGCAGTCCAGGTGAAATGACCATGAAGGCGGGCAGGTTCGCGTTCTCCGTTCCGAGTCCGTAGCTAACCCACGAACCGATGCTCGGACGATTGAAGGTAGCCGATCCGGTGTGAATCCCAATGGTGCCGCCGAAGTGGTCTCCGTTGATGTTGGTCATCGATCGAATCACGCAAATGTCATCGATCATACCGCCGATCTTCGGAAACAGATCACTGACTTCGATGCCGCTTTGGCCATAGCGCGAGTACTTCCAACCGCTGCCTTTGTAGTACTGTCGTTCGCGACGCCTGGTGTCATGGCGGGCATCCAGAACTGGCTTCGGATCGAAAGTGTCAATATGCGATACGCCGCCCGTCATGAACAGAAAGATTACTCGCTTTGCCTTGGGGGCAAAATGGGGCGGCCTCGATGCCAGCGGATCGAGCGCTGTCGATTTGCTCGCCATCAACTCCGAAAGCAGACCCGGCAGGAGCAATCCGCTTGCCGCAAGCGAACGGATCATTTGTCGTCGTGTCGTTGCCATCTGTCTTCAGTCCACAAAGAGAAACTCGTTGCTGCCAAGCATCGCGCGGATCATTCCGGTCCACGCAAGCTGTTCGGTTCCGTCCTGCCCGTCGCTCGCGGTCGCCGCTCGCGACGCGTGTGAGAGAAGATTCTCAAGGGCGCTGATTTCCGCGGGTAAGGGGTCGCGTCCGAACAGCTGTCGATACGCCCAGCGGACGCGACCACCGAACGTGTCATTGGATGCCAGTAGACGATTGGCGATCCCGCTCGACTGTTCCGCAATGAACGGCGAGTTCATGAAGTAGAGCGACTGCAGCGGTGTGGTGGTGACATACCGCGACCCCAGATGCAGGTTCCCGTCGGGGCCATCAAACAGATCAAGAAAACGGTTCTTGCGAATCCGCTGGCGGAACATGTAGATCGTGCGTTGGTAATTCGGAAAATCGCCAATGAACGGTTCGTGCTGCCGATAGAAATAGGTCAGCCGATGGGGAAACGCATGGGTCTGGCCGACCGAACGGTCCAATTGGTCGCTGAAAAACAGGATCGAATCTCGCAGCTGTTCCGCGTCGAGCCGCCGCCGGTTGGCTCGCCACAAAAAGTGATTGTCGGGATCAGACGCTGCGCTCGCCGGGAGATCAGCGTTTGACAGCCGGTACGTGCGTGAACTGACGATCAGCCGGTGGAGTTGCTTGAGCGACCATCCGCTGTCGATCAGGTAGCGAGCGAGAAAATCGAGCAACTGTGGATGTGTGGGACGGTCACCGCGAACACCAAAGTCACTGGTGCTCGCGACCAACCCTCGGCCGAAGTGGTGGTGCCACAATCGATTGGCGATGACCCGCGCCGTCAACGGGTTGTTTTCGTCGGCAATCCAATTTGCCAATTCAAATCGACCGCTCTGCTCGGAGTCGTCAGCGACCGTTTGACCGCCCAGCACCTGGAGAAATCCACGGCGGACGACTGGTCCTCGACTCTTCGGATCGCCCTGCTCCTGAATGTGCGAATCGCCAGCATTTCCTTCGCCCACAGCGAACGCGGTCGCGAGATCGGGGAACGTCCTGGCAACTTGCCGCAGCCCGTTTCGTATTTCGCCCAGCTCCCGCCACGCAACCTCACGGTTGTATCCTGGAATGTTGATGGGCATGCTTTGAAATGCCCGATATCGCTCGAAGGCAGCTCGCTCTTTTTTGCGCCACGTGTCGAGTTGCTCGCGGTACGGACCGAGTTTGACATCGGAAGCTTTTTTCCCAATGCGATAAACAAAGTCTTTACGATAAGGTTTTTTTTCATCGCCGGGATGCGGGTAGACCGTGCTCTCAAAAATTCCATACAACGCGTAGTAGTCAGCGGTCGGGATGGGATCAAACTTATGATCGTGGCAGCGGGCGCAACCGACCGACAAGCCCAGGAACGTTTTTCCCACGTTGTTGAGGGTATCTTCGATCATGATGTGTCGCTGACTTTGAGGGCTGACACCGATTCGACGCGAGATTGCGATGTAGCCTGTAGCAATCATCCGCTCCCAGGTCTCGGCTTCACTTTCAGCTGGCATCAAGTCACCGGCGAGTTGTTCACGGACAAACTGATGATACGGCTTGTCGTTGTTCAGCGCATCGATCACATAGTTGCGATACTTATGCGCTTCAGGAATCGGAAAATCGGAAGCATCACCGGCGGTGTCGGCATAGCGAACGAGGTCAAGCCAGTGTTGGGCCCACCGCTCACCGTAATGCCGGGAAGCCAACAGCCGCTCGACGAGTTCGGTGTATGCATCTGCCGGATCACGGGATGAAGCATGCTCAAAGGCAGCGATCTCATCCGGGGTCGGCGGCAGCCCCGTCAAGTCGAACGACAAACGACGAGCAAGCGCTCTCGGCTCGACAAGGGCTGCTGCGGTCAGGCCGCGCTGCTTGTGCCCGGTTGCGATAAAGGCGTCAATCGGATGTTGTCCCCACGGGCCGTCAACATGCGGGGGTGCTGGATCACCGATAGGTTGAAAGCACCAAAAGGAGCGTTCCCCGTCGGTGATGCCATGAGAGTCGGGGGTGGCTCGCGCGGACGGTTTCGGCGCGGGCCAATACGCACCATCAGAAATCCACTGTTTCAGAACTTTGATTTCGTTCGTCTTGAGCGGACTGTCAGGCGGCATTTCGATGTCGTCGTGATTGCCGGAGACAACTTGCCAAAGCAGGCTTTTTTCGGCGTCACCAACCACGATGGCGGGTCCCGATTGCCCACCTTCTTTGATTCGCTTTAACGAGTCGAGTCGTAAACCGGCTTCGGCGCGGCGGCGATGACACTCGTAGCAACGTTTGGCAAGCAGCGGTCGCACGCGAGATTCAAAGAACTCGTCTTTCTCTGACGCCTCGGCCACGGTTGGCCACAGGCTGCCCATCAGCACCAACAAAGTGAGGAAACGCGCGATTATGATTTCAAAGACAGGATTGAATCGACCTACCATCCATTCAGCTCCGCTATTCGGCCCAGGATTCCAATGCCGTAGCGCCCCTGACGATTGCCGTCGTTCTCGATGTACTTCTTCACCAGGGGCAGACCGGGTTTGCCCATCCATTCGAGAACGTTGTGCAGCATGTCTTCGTTGTCGCATTTGCCGAAGAGCAGGTCGTCGAGGCAGGCGATTGCCTGGTCAGGCTGACCGAGATTGACGAGCGTCCAGGCGGCCATCATGCGGATTTCGTGAGCGTCGTCGCTGAGGGCAGTTTCGAATGCGGCGGTAGCCGACGCGGCTTCCTGCTCCAGCAGGTGCAGGCCAACAATGCCCCACCAACGCAGGCCTTCGTCGTCGTGGCTCAGGTTACCGACAAAGGTGTCGAGGTTGGACTTGTCCCGGGCGAGCGCCAGATCAGCGGCGTCGAGGTAGGTGGCGAGCGGATAGAGTTTCTCGTCGCGAACCATGTCATAGATCATGAGTCCATTCTCTTTGGCACGACGTACGCGCATTTGCTCGGGCAACAAACCGGAGTCATAGAGTTCGAGCTGGCGTTGGCGTAGAACATTCTTGAGTTCGGCAATTCTCTCCTGATGCTCGTCGGCCTCGATGAGGTTGTGCACGTTGTCGAAGTCCTTTTCGTTGTCGAAGAATTCTTCGGAAACGCGGGGTTCGAAGAAGCGACCGGTGATCACATCGGTTTTACCTTCGCGATGGTGCTGTTCCCAGGCACGCGTGGCTTCGGCTTTCCAGAGGTAGGCGAGATGCTGACCCGCGGGAGCGTAGGGCATATAGTTTTTGTGATAGGCGTAGCGTTTGTCGCGGATGACGCGCACGCAGTCGAGGCGTTCGTCAGCACGCTCGCGGAAAGCGAGATGGTAGGCGGGCTCTTCTTCGATGCCTTCGCCGAGAAAAACGGTTCCCTGGAACGTGTCAGGAATTTTGGCACCAGCAAGGCTGAGCCAGGTCCTGGGCATGTCGACGAAACTGACAAGTCGGTCAATCACGGCGCCGGGCTCATTGGCGGGGTAGAGGTGCTTGAGTGTTTCGGGAATGCGCACGACGAGCGGGCAGTGGATGCCGCTGGAGTAGCAGAAGCGTTTGCTGCGGGCGAGCACACCGCCGTGGTCGGAGTTGTAGATCACGATAGTACTGTCGGTGAGGCCGTCCTTTTCAAGTTCAGCGAGGCACTGACCGACCTTTTTATCCATGTTCTCGACCGCATCCGCGTACTTGGCGTAGGTCTTGCGGATCTCGGGCAGGTCAGGGTGATAGGAGAACAGCTTCATCGCAGCCGGATCGTTCCTGGTATTCTCGTTGTCGCCGTGAGCACGGCTCTCGTGACTATCGCCGATATTGACGACAGCGAAAAACGGCTGGTCTGCTTCCCGCTTTTTCCACCCGTAGGTGGTGCCTTTTCCTTTGCCGACATCCCAGGCGTCGTAGTCATTGCGGCCACCGATGTTGTAGTCGGTCTTGCCGGGGTTGGATGTGTGATATCCGGCCTTTCTCAGCAGGTCAGGATAATAAGGGATCCTGTCGTGAGGAATTTCATTACGGCTTCGCATCGGTTGAGTGCCGTTGGAGATGCCATACATGCCCGTGATCCAGCAGGAACGAGTCGGGGCACAGACGGCAGCGTTATCGAAGCAGTAGCGGTAGCGAAATCCATCGGCGGCGAGCTGATCGATATTCGGGGTCTGGGCATTCGTCCCCCCGTAGGAACTCACCCAGGAGACGCCATTGTCTTCGCTGGTGATCCAGAGAATGTTGGGCTTTTGTTGCGCGTGCAGTTCAACGCAGGCTATCATCGATAGCGTGGCACAAAGCGCAAGCATCTGGATAGTTTGTCGGATTCTCATCGTTTGTTTCTCTCCGGAAAATGTATCTTCAGTTCTTCGATTGTGGATTTGTATTGCGAAAGAGAGACCAGGTTCTTCCACTCGTTCGGGTCTTTGGCGTGGTCATACAACTCTTCCCCGCCATTCGCATATCGAATGTAGCGCCAGCGCTGCGTCTGGACCACCGGATCACCATCAGCGCCGGTGTGGGCGTAACTTTGATCGTCTGAAGTACAGAATAGAATGTTTGGTCGAGCTGTCGCAGACTCGGCAAAACCGAGACCGCAATCACGGCGGTCAGCAACGTAAGTAGAGTGATCGTGTAGTTGTTTTTCATTTCGTTATTTTCGCCGAAAAGCATTCGATTGAACCAACGCGAGGATATAGGCATTCAGGGTTCGATTGTTTTTTGCGCCATCTGCGAGGATGTCATCAGAGAGGTCCTGGTCGGAGAACCCGAAGGGGCGTCCGAGGGCGTACTCGATGAGGTGCTCGACGAAGCCGCGGGCGAAATCATTTTCACGTTCGGCGATGCGGTCGCGTAGTTCGAGGAAGCCGTCGAACGGTGTTCCATCAGGCAAAGTCCCGGTGTCGTCGATGGGATGCTCTTTAGTTTTTCTGCCTGCGGTGACCAGTTCCGTTTCACGCCACAGACCGACCGCGTTGAAGCATTCAAGCCCGTAGCCAATGGGGTCGATCCGTCGATGACACTGGGCACATTGGGCTTCCTCCATATGCGCTTCAAGCAACTGTCTGGCCGAAAGCAACTTGTCGGCGTGTCGACTGAGTTGGGGCACGTTTGCGGGTGCGGGTGGTGGAGGATCGTGGAGCAGCTTTCGCATCACCCACGCTCCTCGTTCGACGGGAGAGGAGCGTTCTCCGTCACTGCCCATGGCGAGAATCGCGGCCATGCCCAACAGTCCCCCACGAGGCAGGTCATCGGGAACTTTGACTTCGCGAAAGCGCGAGCCTCGCACTTTGCTGATGCCGTAGTAGTCGGCCAGGATGTCGTTGATGACGACCGTGTCGGATTTTAGTAGTTGGCCGACTGGCTTCTTACGACGGATTAAATTGAGGATCGTTTCGTAGACTTCGCGACGGGTGGCGGTTTTGACAGAGTCATCAAACTTGGGATAGAGCTGGTAGTTGAACTGAAAGAAATCCAGCCGTTCCATGTGCAGCCATTGGTGAGCGAAACCAGAAACGAATTCCATGGCCCGTTCGTCGTCGAGCAGGCGACTTGTCTGCCGAGCCAACTCTGCTGAATTCGCCAGGTCTCCATTTCGGGCGGCGATGAGAAGTTCGCCATCAGGCGGTGAGCTCCACAGAAAGTAGGACAGCCGGACGGCAAGCTCTTCGCTACTGAGTTCTCGTTTTTCCGCATTGTTGGCAGATGGCTCCCGGAGATACAAAAAACCCGGTGAAGCAAGCACGATCGATAGCGGAAGCTTCAAGGCTTCTTCAAAACTCTTACCACTGGCCCGCTCTTCACCAAACAACTTTGACAAGCGAACAACGAACTCCGGATCAGGGCGTTTCACCCGAAATGCGCGATTCGCGAAGCGGTCGATGATTGCTCGAGCGTAAGGCTCATCTTTTTCACGATCTACATCGCCGAAGAACAAGGCAGCGTGGGCGGCTGACGGCGACTCTTCGATGATTGGGCCTTCCCACTCGACCCAGTCGACCCACAGCGTGGGCTCGATATTGAAGCCAGTCTTCGTGATGGATGCGGTACTCTGCCTTTGCGTTGCCTGCCGACTGTTCAATTGCCGCTGGCGGAAAGCAATGACTCGTTCACCAATAGTGACCCTCTTGCCGGTTTGCGTGCCGACATCGACAGACTGTGGTTTCTTCAGCTCGGGTATGTCGACTTCGAATTCGATGATCTCTGGATTGCGAATCGGGGCGTTGACTTTCTGGCAACCGATCAATCCAATTGGTCCATCAATCCTCTCCCCACGAAATCCTGCCTCGACGAAGGTATGCGAAGGATCGGGACGACCCACGACGCCGACTCGGGCGCGGACACGATACTTCCCGGGAGGGGCCTCATCCGGAATTGCGAGACCGACCTGCGGATTGGGATTATGAATCGTGAGTAGGGCACCGGTCAGCGTTTCCTCGCGGCTCATGTAGTCGGCGTAACTCGGAGCATTGCGATCCCAGACCAGCTTGCGAAAGTCGGCTTCCCGTTCATCGGCAAATCCGAAATCCGTCGGCGGCTTTCCTTTGCTGGACTTCCATTGTTTCCACTTCGTGTACCCGCCCTTTTGATAGCCGCGGAAAATCATGCGGACCCGCCAGTTGGCCTCTTCCTCCGCTTCAATTCGTACCGTTTTCGTCTCGGGCCGCAGGCCGGTTGTGACCACTTGATCAAGGGCTTTGCGGGCCAGATTCAGGTATTGGTCGAACTGATCACTGGAGAAGAAAAGCGATCCTCCGGCCGTATCAAAGCCACCTGAGTTCGCGTCGCCAGGCAGGTCGGCTGCGTCGACTTTGACTCCCAGCAAAGCCTCAATTGTATTTTCATACTCGCGTCGATTGAGACGCCGCATCGTGATCTGACCACCGGTATCGGAAAGAAGTTTTCGCGCACCGACAAGTTGCTTTGACAGTGCTTCGAGGAACGCGGATTTGTCTTCGTTGGCGGGTTGTGTCTCGTCCTTCGGCGGCATCTCACCCGAATTGAGCGTATTCAGAATCTTTTGCCACTTCTCCGCCGACTCGATCGTGCCGAGGTCGAACGAAATGGTTTCCAGGTTCACCTTGCCCTCTTCTGTCGCAGCGTCATGACAATCGAGGCAGTACTTTTCGAAAAACGAAAAGTGATATTTCGGCATAACGACGCGAGGAGGCTCTTCAGCGCTGGCAGCAGCACAAAGCAGGAGCTGGGAGAACCATAAGAACAGGAACGTGACGTGGAGTCTTTTCATTTTGCCGATCATCTATTGTGTTTCGAAGCGGAGACCGCCCGGTAATTTCGGAGTTTGCGTCATCAGGATAATCACGGGCAATGTGCAAGCGCGGCTACACATTCCGTAATTCCTCGATCACGCCTTTGCTGTCACCATGGGACTGCACGTTTAGCCCACACCCCTGCAGCAACGTCAGCCAGAGATCACACAGCGGAGTGCCTTTCCCCTTGACGACATGCTCGCCGAGCTTGATTCCGGCCGCTCCGCCGGTCACTAAAGCCGGGCAGTTGGTCAGGTAGTGAATGCTGTTGATGTTGCTTCCGTAACTCAGCGACACATGATCGAACAGAGAGCTGCCATCGGCTTCTTTGGTGGCCTTCAGCTTGTCGATCAAACCCGCGAGCAGCTCCGACTGCTTACGATCACGCAGCTCGGATGCGTCTTGCCTCGTTCCGGGGCTGTAGTGACTCACGTTGTGTCCGCTGAGTGTTGATCCAATGCTCCGTAGAAAACTGGTGCCGCCGGGTTGGCGATAGGTGATCACTCGGGTGGCATCGACCTGCAGCGCGGCAACCAGCAGGTCGTACATCACCTTGACCTCTTGAACCCCCTCGATCTCGCCCCGCGGTTCATCAACCGGATTGGCTGGACGCTTTTTGGGGACATCGAGCCACTGCTCCTCTTTGGCGATCCGAGTTTCAATCTCGCGGATCGACTGAAAGTATTCGTCGAGTTTATCGGTGTCAGTTTTACTGAGTCCCCGACCGACGGACCTCGCCTCGACCAGTACGGTATCGAGAATACTACGCCGCTGTTTGAGCATCGCCTGTCGCTGCTCAAGGGGAGTCGTCTCGTCCGAGAACAGCCGATGAAAAGCCGCCACCGGATTGTTCCATCCCGCGACCGGTTTGCCCTGCCGATTCCAGGCGAGAGACAGCCCCGGACCATGACCGTCTTTCTCGGTATCGGCACTGCCAAGTTGGACCGAGGTGAATCGCGTCTCTTTTCCAAATTGTTCCGCTGCCACCTGGTCAGCCGAAATGGAATTGCTGAAACTCTGCCCGGGTTCGGCATAGCGGTTGGCACCAGTCAGATAGAACGTGCTGCCCCAGTGAGCTTCGTTGTTGAACTGGTTCTCCAACCCCTGAATGATGGAGATGTCCTGCTTGTGACGCTTTAAGGGAGCAAGTCCTTTCGGCAGTTCGTAGTCAGACCCCGTCGTCGCGACATCAGGAAACCAGCTTTCCTTCGTCACTCCCCAGCCAAACCCGAGAAAGATCATCCGCTTCGGGGGAGCGACAGCGGGAGCCGCAGAAGCGAAGCGTCGAAAGCCTAAAGACTCCAGAAAAGGCAGAGTGATAAGAGCACTGCTACTTCGAAGAAAATGGCGGCGGTGGGGATCATTTTGCATGGAACACGACAAACGGGCTGGAGAGTTAACGTAGGGCAAAGTCATGAATCCTGGTTTTGAATGACTACTACAATTTCGGTTGCTTCTTCTTGCGGGGCGTCTTGTCGTCGACGTTCTCTTTGAG
>CALGTK010000355.1 GCA_937904325.1 uncultured Planctomyces sp. | reverse complement strand
TGTCCGCACCGTGGGGAGACTCATCGCTGGTTCTCGACATGACGACCAGCGCGTCGGCGGAAGGCAAAGTACGTGTTGCTTTGCAAAAGGGCGACCAGGTGCCCGAGGGCTGGATCATCGACTCCGAAGGAAATTCGACGACTGAACCGCAAAAGTTCTACGATGGTGGAGCGTTGCTGCCACTTGGCGGACCGCTTGGGTTTAAAGGGTCGGGCATGGCGATGATGATCGACGTCTTTGGCGGCATGCTTTCAGGAAGCGGGATTTGCCGAACCGATCTCCCTCGTGGTGCCAACGGAGTGTGGATGTACTTTGTCGATGTCGCACAGTTTATCGACCGAGCCGAGTATGACACTCTGATGGACATCTACGTTGACTCATTAAAGAGTTGTCGCAAGAAGCCCGGCGTCGAAGAGATCCTTCTGCCTGGAGAAATTGAACTCCGTCGTGATGCTCAACGCCGTGCGGGTGGAGTGCCGATTCCCGACGAAACCTGGCGACAGATCAACGAACTGGCAGACCGCCTGGGTGCAGATCTTTCTGACTTCAATAGCTAAGTACGCGGTCAGTCTGTTGCACACAGGGTGCGTCTTGACGCATCAATCAGCTCTCTGGTGGGTCAAGACACCCTGCTGATAGAATGCCTGCCGCAGCGGAAAGAGTCCGGTGCATGTTTCGTTTTTGAAGTCGTTACTGTGTAAAGGACCGATCATGTCTGATGAACCAACGATTGCCGGCAAGGCTCCCATCAAAGTCTCACTCGAAGCCGGAAAGAAATACGCCTTCTGCACCTGCGGTCTTTCGGAAGGGCAGCCATTCTGCGACGGCAAGCACAAAGGCACGTCCTTTGTTCCCAACGTGTTCACGGCCGAGAAAGACGAAGACGTCCACCTTTGCGCCTGCAAACACACCGGCAACGAACCACGCTGCGACGGCACTCACAAGAATCTCGATTGAGTCTATGGACGTCCTGAGTTTTGAACGCAGGGCTTGCTGCAGAAAAGTCGCATAGGAGATTAGAGGACTCGCTACTTTTCTCCGCTTGTCCTCAGCGATCTCTGCGTTCCTTAATTTATGGATAGAAAGCACCCGATGTTTAATAGCCCGGTCCTGATGTGCCTCTTGACTGTTTGCGTTGTTGGCTCGTCCACGTCTGGAGCTGCAGACCGCAGCCGAAATGTCATTAGCCGGGGTTCTTACACAAACTCGCAGATCAAGTTCGAACGGGAAAAGAACGGTCACGTTGCCTTTATCGGTGGGTCGATCACCGAGATGAACGGCTACCGTCCGATGGTCTGCGAAGACCTTCAAAAGCGGTACCCTGATACGAAGTTTACATTTACGGCTGCCGGCATCTCGTCAACCTGCTCGACTACAGGCTCGTTCAGACTGAATCGTGACGTCCTGTCGCAAGGCCCGGTCGATCTGTTCTTCATCGAGTTCGCTGTGAACGATGACCAGGACGCCGGCCATGCTCGACGGGAATGCATCCGAGGCATGGAAGGCATCATTCGGCAGTGCCGAAAGCACAACCCGAATATGGACATCGTCGTCACATTGTTCGTGAATCCCGGCATGCTGGAGATGCTGCAGAAGGGAAAAACACCGGTCTCAATGAGTAGCCACATGGAAGTTCTTGAGTACTACGACGTCTCGACAATCCACCTGGCCCGGGAAGCTGCCGATCAGATCACTGCCGGAACGCTCACCTGGAAAGAGTACGGCGGAACTCATCCCAGGCCACCGGGAAACCGCATCGGGGCAGACATGATTAAGACGCTGCTCCACGACGCCTGGAGCAAACCGTTGAGTCAGTCTGTAAAGCTGACTGCTCACGGCATCCCCGAGAAACAGCTCGACAAAGGCAGCTACTCCAATGGGCATTTCCAGACTCTGAAAACTGCATCAACTGGCAGCGGCTGGAAGGTTCACAAGCCTGACTGGAAGAGCATTCCGGGCGGCAAGCGAGAACGCTTCACGAAAATTCCACTTCTTTGCGCTACCGAGCCTGGGTCGAAGACAACGATCAACTTCAACGGACAGGCCATTGGTGCTTACATCGTCGCCGGCCCGGATGCGGGAACTATCGAAGCAAGTATCGACGATGGAGCCTTTAAGGATGTTGACCTCTTTCATCGCTTCAGCAGAGGCCTGCATTACCCGAGGACTGTGATGTTCGCAGCCGACCTTTCCGAAGGCGATCACGTCCTGAAACTACGCATCAGCACCACAAAAAACAAAGACAGCAAGGGGCACGCCGCGCGGATTATTCAGTTCGCAGTGAACTGACCGATGTTCGGATAAAAGATTAAACGACGTTGGATGTGCCTATCGCCAAATCGTTCGATTAAGCGACTCGGAATGAACCAGTCGGAGGCATCGAATTTGACGTTCACCTTGATTTCTTCAGTGGACGACCTGGACTAGTGGCCGATTGCCTGGAACTTCAACGAATGAGTAATCACTATTCGGACTTCACGTTCGCAGGAGTGGGATCTGCAGCATTGCTTGATGAGATCATCGCCGTTTCAGAAAAATTACGCCTGCTTCACCATATCAAAGATGGCTGAAACAATTTTGTGACGCATGCCGTTCAGCGACTTATCGATATTCGTATTTCTGTGATTGGTGTTGAACGTACCGCATCGATGAGTTCAGGCAGCCGATTCCTCATGATTTCTGTTTGCGTCTGATCCACTTCGCGGCCGAACGACGTATAAAATCAACGCGGCGATTGACTCGGCGATCAAGGATGCCAGACGGTAGAGGCCAGCAGCGGCTACGGCGATCGGGCCTCCCATTGATGGGGCCAGCATTGTGATGATCAGTCCTTCTCGGACGGCGAGGCCGCCCGGGGCGAACACGGCAAAGAATCCGATCGATGTTCCGGCTGCGGCTGCCGCGGTAGCGATTGTCCAGGCGTTGATTGTCAGGATTTCGGGATTCATAGACCGCAGAACGAGCAGAAGACTTAGTCCGTGACCAGCCCAGGACAGAGCGAACATCAGCGATGCCGCGACCAGGAATTGCCAGGTGAGTTTGCCGGTCGTCGGATCTGGCGATTCCTGATTGCCTGTTTCTTCTGCCGAATTCACGTTTTCGCCTGAGTCAGACGACGAGACGAATTGGGATCGCTTTTCGATGATGCGTGTGATCTTTGCGAAAATCCAATTGGCCGGCCCGGCGACGATTGGCATTGCCAGTACAAGAAGTACCACGGCGAGAAGCAGGCTGCTCCAGGATGTCGACTCGCGCGGGACGGCGTCGATGAACCAGGTGGGAACCGCGTCGGGCGGCACTACGGTCAATGCGAAAACGACCGTCACCACGCAGCCAACCAGCATGACGGCGCCAGCTTCGACCACGGATGCAATGCTCGCTCGCACAAACGACACGCCGTGTTTTTTTGCGAGTGCTGAACGAATCAGAATCACGGCGGCCTTACCAGGAACATACTTGCCGAGTGACCCGCAGAAGTAGGCTCGAATAAGTGGGTAGCTATCCTGGTTTTGATCGCCAAGCAGTTCGATCAATCGCTGCCAGAACCAGGTGGAAGGCAGCCAGCTAATTTGAGAGAGAACTCCAGCTGCGACGAGATACTTCCAGTCAATCTGAACGTTGATGTCGCGGTTGGCATCCCACATAGTTTGAGCCTGGGTGGCGACAAACCAAAGGACCAGCAGAAACAGTCCCCAGCGAAGCAGACCGGCACCCACGGATTTCAATCTGGATGCTGAATCTGGTTCCACCGTGTGCCTCAACTGTTAGATATGATGTGTAGCGTCAGTCCGCAGAATGCCGGTTCGGTCACGCCTGCAGAATCGCAGGCGACGACCGGTTCCGCCAGCCAGCTCGACTGCTGGATGATCAGTCTTCGGAACACAGTCAAATTACTTATATCCTGATTCTCACACTCGTACTGGATCAAAGTCTGGGGGTGGTCAGAATCTCAGGGATTCCGAACAGTGTCTCGCGACCGTGAACCGGGGCGACTCTCGACCCTGGAGTGATCAAAATTCCGAAGTCAGTGCGTCTTAAAGTGGAGGTGCTGGCGTCGGAAACTCGCGACTTCAATCAGTCCGAGCGCCGAACGCGTGCATTTCGCGAGCGGCGTTTGTTCGCTGAAAGTCGCTAATCTGAGAGAGAGAGAAATCGATGACGTTGTTGATTAGGCCATGGAACCCCCCGAAACTGTTTCGCGATCGACAGATTCGAATTGAAAGCGGTCACGTCTACCTGACGTATTACATGCACTGGCCGCTGGCTCGCGTTACGATTGAACTAAGACTTTTAGATACACCGATTCCGCATAGAAAATTTTAAAATTGATTCCGGAAGACTCACCAGATTCTGAACATCAACCTGTTACCGGTCCGAAACGCTTTGTGTTCATGTTGCTGGCTGGTTTATTCTTCTTTCTTGGTGTCCTGGGGGCGATCCTTCCCGTTTTGCCGACGACCCCTTTCCTGCTGTTGACGAGTTATTTCCTGGCCCGCACTTCGCCACGTCTGAATCGCTGGTTGCTCACGTCGCGATTCTTCGGACCAATTCTTCGAGACTGGCAGCAACTGGGCGGAGTTCGTCCTGACGTTAAGGTTAAGGCGATCATGATCGTTGTGCTGGCCGTCGCTCTGTCGTTGTGGTTGACCGATCTGTCTTCGACTCTTCGCTGGATCGTCGCGATCATCTCGCTGATCGGGATCGGAGTGGTCCTGCGATTGCCCGCCCCGCGATAAAACAAGTAGCCGACCATCTGGTTATTCATTGGACAGGTGACAATACCTGTTGTTTCCTCGTCGGCGGGCAACTGTTGTGACACTTGTCGCTTTTTCGTTTTCGGCAGACTCTATTCACAACGAAGTCAAAGGGCGGTTGAGGCGTTGAATTCAGAGAGTAAAAGTGGCCGCTTTCAGCGTTACTATGAGAAACCGCTTCATTACAAGCAATGCCGTGATCAGAAATGCAGAAACACTGGCTGAGAACTACAATAAGGCTCGGAAAACGACATCGTTGCAACATTCATACGTCACTCAACTCAACAGTCATCAAACACTGAACAACATCGCGTAACACGAAAGCTGCCATGAGCGAGATTTCACGAGAGATCATCGAGACGTTTGAGAACCCGTATTCACAACGGGATTACTCGATCGAGACGATCTGCCCCGAGTTCACATCGATGTGCCCCAAAACCGGTCAGCCGGATTTCGGAACGCTTACGATTACTTACGTGGCAGACCAGAAGTGCTTCGAACTGAAATCGCTGAAGCTGTACCTTCAGCAGTTTCGAAATTACGGTGCTTTTTACGAGAACGTCACGAATCTGATTCTTGATGATCTTGTCGCCGCAACCGAACCACGTTCGATGAAAATCGTCGCCGAGTTCACGTCGCGGGGCGGAATTCGTACGAATGTGACCGTGGAGTATCGTTCGTAGAACTACGTCACCTTGCAGAGATTCGCCATCAGCGATTGCTCGCAGGTCGTTATACTGAAACGACTTCGATGCGGCGGTGACTGTTTGTGATTACTTTCCTTTCGGAAGTCGTCTGCTACGATGCATCGACTGATGCCACGTTGGATAGCGTCGGTTGGCTAACCGTATTGCAGTGTAGAGGGCCAGGTCAGCCTGAAGTCACTTCGCCCTCGCATTGCTCGTTCGTAATGAGGAGTGGGGTTGCAGGAGTCTCCGAAGTGTTTGAGGGTTACGCAGATCGCTGGGCTCTGGTTACTGGAGCATCGTCCGGAATCGGGGCTGAGTTTGCGCGCCAACTCGCCGCACGAGGCATGCACCTGATCCTTGTGGCTCGGCGTGAAGACCGGCTCAATGAGCTTGCGGAAGAACTCGACACACGACACGGCACTCGATGTGAAGTCATCGTCTCCGACCTGTCCGACTCCCAGGCATCACAACGATTGTTCGACGAAGTCGCCAACCGAAAGATTGAAGTCGAACTGCTCATCAACAACGCCGGGTTCGGATTTGTCGGCGCAGCCGACGATACACAGCCTCAGCGAATGATGGAGATGATTCGGCTCAACATCGGCGCACTGACGAAGCTGACCTATCTGTTTCTGCCGGCGATGCTCGAACGCCAGCACGGCGGGATCATCAATGTGGCATCCGTCGCTGCTTTTCAGCCGGTTGCTTACATGCCGGTTTACTCGGCGAGCAAAGCATTCGTTCTACACTTCAGCGAAGCTCTGTGGGCCGAGTGCCGCGATCGTCACGTGATCATCCAGGGACTTTGTCCAGGCACGACCGAGACAGAATTCTTCGACGTCGCCGGCGTGTCTGGGTGGCTTAAAAAGCAAAGATCGCACACGGCTGCCTACGTCGTCAGAAAGTCCATTCGCGGGCTTGACAAAGGTCGGCAATACGTCGTCCCGGGATTCCTCAATCTTGTGCTTTCACTCAGTGTTCGCCTGGCACGACGCAAGATGGTCGTTCTGCAATCAATGCGTTTTTTTCGACCACGTCCAAAAGGCAATCCAGACGATCAGCAATCGACTGACTGATCGCACCGCCGCACACGCTTAAACGGTGATGGAAGCTTGATCTGATTTCGCATCTACTTTCGGCGAAGCCGTCGGCTTGATGGCAATCGGGCGTTGCTTCGCAGTCGAACCGGAGAAATACTCACCGTAGGTTTCTTTGTAGCTGTATCCTTCTACATCGGCAGTTGTCGCGTTGCAGACGACGCCAATCACTCGGATGTTGTTCGTGTCGATCAGCTCGGTTGCTCGTTTTGCAGAGTTGCGTTTGTTCTTGCCCATTCTCAGAACGAGAACAAGGCCGTCTGTATTCGGGGCGACGATGGAAGGATCGCTCACAGCCAGCAGCGGCGGAGTGTCGACCAGGACGATGTCGAATTTCTGTTCGGCGTTTCGCAGCATCGTCGAGTAGCCGCGAGCTGCGAGCATTTCGGCAGGATTCTGCGGAAGACTGCCGCAAGTCAGTACCGACAATCCCTCGATAACGGTTTGTTGAGCGGCGGTCAGAAGATCAATTTCGCCTGACAGGACTTCGGTGACGCCGATGTCACGCTGCATTCCGAAGAGTGTATGCAGTGTCGGACGACGCAGGTCGCTGTCGATCAGCAGGACCTTTTTGCCGGACTGAGCCATTGCGATCGCCAGGTTGGCAGTCAACGTGCTCTTGCCATCGCCCGGTTCCGGGCTGGTCACCTGGATGATCCGCTGGCCTTCTTTCAAACTGACAAGGAACGACGTACGAAGTGATCGATAAGCTTCCGCTTCGGGAGAACCTGGACGATGGAAGTAGCACAATGCTGTTTGCAATGGGCTGCCCGAAATTCCCAGAGCCTTCGTATTGAATGATGGTACTGAACCAAGAATTGGCAGCGGGATGCTTGCGCGTATTTCGTCGACCGATTTAAGCGTCGTGTCCATCCATTCGCGGAAGAAGATTAAGCCGCACACGAGGCTCATCACTACAAAGATCCCCGCACCGTACAGCTTGATGACTCGCTTGATTGAAAGCTGATCCTTTGCAGGCGCTATCACTTTGAGCGAGTAGCCGAGGTTTTCTTTTTCGATGTTGACTTTCGATGCCTGCACTTTGATCGACGCCCAAAGCCCATGCAGACGATCGAGGTCGTCGTTGTACTGTCGGTTTTTTTCGAGGTAACCGGAGAGTTCGCGAGCGCGGTTGAATTCGCTCGCGTAAATTCGCTCGATTTCTGTTTCGCGAAGATTCAGTGAGTCGAATTCCTGATTGAGTGACGCCAGATAGACGTCGACCAGATCCAGGCCGTTCGAAGTCTTTGCCATCGATTGAGGTGGCAACGCAGCGCCAAGCAGCCCTGTCGTGAGCGCTGCGCCGGACGGTTGACCGCCTTGTGTTCCCTGAAGTCGCTGCTGCATGTAGTACTGCCGAAGCGTGTTGATCTGTGCTCGGACAGTTTGAACTTCCGGCCAGTCATCACCAAATTCGAGCAGGAGTTGTTTCTCTCGCAGAATCAGCGGAAGCAGCTGGCTGTCGATTGAGTTCGCTCCGCCTGTCGCAGTCAGCGCTGACGGTGTCTGAGCAGACTTACTCTGAGGTGCCGAAAAGAGCTGGATCATCGTCGCGAGTTCTTCGCGCGACTGCCCTTGAGCGAGCCCGTTGCGCAGCGATTGAATCTTCGACTGCACTTCGGCCTTCTGAACGAGCAGGCGTTGCTGCTCCAGTTCAAGCGCTGCCAGGTTTTCCTGATGCACGTTCGTCGCCGTCGTTGTTCGCTCGCCGCCAGCGCCGCGAGTCGTTGTTTTCATGTGGATTGGAGCGGTCTCGATGAACTTGTCGTAGGCGGCTTCGGTGTCATCGATCTCGCGCTTGAGATTGCCAGTCGCACGGTTTACGAGTTTCAGCAACTCTCCCGTATTCTCTTCGTGATTCTCACGAAGGTAGACGTGATATGCATCGATCACCGCGTGACAGATCGTCTTGGCGTCGTCGCGACTGGCGTTTGTACAGGTGACATCGAGAACGTTGAGGAACGAACGATCTTCACCAGCGCTTCGTTTGACTTTGATTGAGTCCAGAACGTCTTCGGCAGGATCTTTCGACAAAGCCATCGACGGTAGCCTGTCGAGTTCGTGAAGTTGGACCGCTTTCTCAACAATCAGCGGGCTCATAATCAGCGCGATATGTTCGGCGCGGTCGCCCCACGTTTCGGCTTCAGTGTTCTCACTGATCGGGCCAGAGATTCGCTTCGACACCAGCACTTTGGCAGTCGCCGTGTATTCCGGGCCGTAAGTCTGGAAAATCAGATGCCCCAGCAGCAGGCCGGAGACCATCCCGCAAACCAGCCACAGGGCGTATCGCCTGGCGAGGCCGATGTAATCAATCGTGCCTCCTGTCCAGACGACCTGATTCAGATTCTGAGAATTCTGAATCAACGACTGTGTCGGAACGATTGTTGTAGAGTCGACCGATCCAGCACTCTGATGTGGCAGGTGGCCGGCTGGCAGTTTTGTGATATCGAACGGTTGTTCGTTCTGGTCGTCACGAATGCTCATGGTTGCCCTCTTCAGGCGAGGGGCTCCGTCCGACGTTCAGCAGCTCTCCTGGCCGCTTGACTTTGAATTGAGTTTTCCGAATCAGCCGCGTTAGATTGCTGTGCAGCCGGCCGCGTCGCGAGCGAGTTCGGCGTAGTAATCGATGGTCGGCTGC
This sequence comes from uncultured Planctomyces sp., assembly GCA_937904325.1. GTDB lineage: Bacteria > Planctomycetota > Planctomycetia > Planctomycetales > Planctomycetaceae > JABMPE01. Next base: position 10,070 of record CALGTK010000355.1, on the reverse strand, counting down.
AGACCTTCGCGCCAGCCGATCCGAGGTTCGTAGCCAAGCACTTCTCTTGTAGCAGATATATCTGCCCAGGAATGTTTGACGTCGCCCTGCCGAGCTTCAGCAAAGTTTGGTGCGTACTCGACGTTCAACCTGTTGCAGATTTCTTCCAGCAGGTCGATCAGGCTGAGTGACTCGCCGCAGCCGACGTTGAAAACCTTGCCGGATGCGCCGTCCGTCAGCGATGCTCGGACGTTGGCTTCGACCACGTTTTCAACAAAAGTGAAATCTCGCGACTGAGTGCCGTCGCCGAAGATCGTCGGCTGCTTGCCGTTGACGAGTGCCGAAACGAAGAGCGGAATCACTGCTGAGTAGGGACTCGCAGGATCTTGCCGCGGTCCGAAGATGTTGAAGTATCGAAGTCGGACGGTTTCGATGTCGTAGGATGCGGCGAAGGCTTCGCAATAAAGTTCTGATGCCAGCTTGGCCGCGGCGTAAGGTGACAGAACTTGCGGAAGTTGACTCTCTCGCTTTGGCATCTCGGGATCGTTGCCGTATGCGCTGCTCGATCCGGCGTAGACGACTCGCCGTACGTTAGCTTTCACGCAGGCGTCGAGCAGGTTGACCGTTGCTGTGACGCAAGCTCGGTGGCAATCCTGCGGTCGCTCGATGCTCAGCGGCACGGATGCCAATGCAGCCTGGTGGAAGACGACTTCAACACCGTCGACAGATCGCGTGCAGGCGACTGGGTCGGCCGCGTCGCCGTTAATGAATTCAAAGTGACCGTCGATATGGGCGAGGTTCTCAAGAGACCCGGTACACAGATTGTCCAGGACACGGACATCGTGACCCTCTTTGACGAGTCGGGTGACAATGTGAGACCCTATGAATCCCGCACCGCCGGTTATCAGATAGTTGGTCACAGTTTTGTCCTCAGCCAGCGAGTCCGGTTTTCGCTCTCGGTCAGCGGTCAGCCGACCTGTCCATGTCAGGAAAAGCGCGCATTGCAGTCCGCAACGCCGGTTTCCGACGGCCGAACTCTAGCATCCACAATCGGCCTGCGAGGACATCAGTCTGGTTTTCCGCGATTTCCCACAGCGTCTGATTTCACGGTCACATTCTGCATGCAGCCGCCGATCGTCAGTCTGGAATCCTGTGGGAATTACTCGAGGGGCTGTGATGTCTCGCATTCGTGAGAACGAATATAGACGTAACCAACGATTTGACCGTGTGTTGCAGCCTTGTTCGTTTTGTGAGAATCCATCATCCACCGTCAGGGAGCCTGCCCTAAGATCTTTAAATGACAACTTGGGCATTTGCGCAAATAAAGCCGATTGCAGTGGTTACAAGGCAGGACTAGACTGAGTCACTTACACAGGGCTGGTGGAATTTATTGACGTTGCTGGCAGGTCGCGTGAAACCGTAAGGATTGGTTTCACCGGTTTTGTGAAATGTTCCAGCTCGCCCATAGTTTCTACTTGGTTCCACGGAGTACGTTGTCGACCAATCAGAAACAGGATGCCGAGAGATTTCGGGATGCGCACGTCGCTTCCGAATCCGGCAAACAGAGGCTTGCGGCTGCTAATTTCCGATCTATTGCATGACGGACAGCTGAAGCTTCACATTTCGGGAAATGGAGTTGCCACAATGAGTTCAGTGACCTGGCTTCGAGCGAAGCATGGGATGCTGCTTTCCCTGCTCGCCGCCGCGATTACTTTGGTATGCACGTCTATCGGGCATCTTTCACTCGCAGGCGATGCAGAACAGCCACCTCAAGGACTGCGCGGAATTCTCCCTGAGTTTGTACCGATCGGCCTTCTGGAAGACGACTTTCTGACGCTCGGCGATTCGTGGTCGAGCTGGAGCGCCGACTCTGCCGCTGAAGTAGCATCGCTTTACGAGCAGGAAGATCTCGACGTTGCGGGGCAACGAGCTGCTCTTGCCAATCTAAACAAGCGTATTCGTACGATGGAGAAGGCGCTGGGTAACAAAGCCTACGCTCCAATCCACAAACAACTGGCAACGATCAACGGCCGACTGTCTCGCCGAGTTGCAGTCGCGGTCGCCGTGCTGGACACGCTTGAGATGAGCCCTGTGGCCGCTCACAAAGCGAGAGTCGATGCTGCGGGAGCAGAAGTCGCCCAGTCGGTCGAATCGCTCGGCAAGTATCTGTCGAAGATTAAGAACGGTGACGCATGGCTGAAGTATATCCAAGCAGAAGAACTGCGTTCTGCCGTTGAGGCAGCAGCGTCTTCTGAGGTTGTCAGCGCAGTTTTCACGCGATTGGACGACGCCGACAAGATGGAAAACGAAGCACAACGTAGATTCGTACAACGTCCACAGTTTCTCTCAGTAAAGCAGACACTAGGAGAATACATCGAGCTTGCGTCTGCAAAGTCACCTGTGAAGAAAAACCAGTCAGAACTGCGGGGAGCACTCGCAGAACTGGTGTCCTCGCTCGAAGCTTACGAAGAAACTCGCAGCCTGACTTCAGCAACGGCCGCTAGAGATGCCTATGGTGATGTTCGAAATCTGGCCGCCGACGGTGGCGACCACATCGCAGACGTCCTGGCGGGTTTCTACTTCAACTACAACCTGCGAATTGTCGCGACCGAGTCGTTCCTGAATAAAGTCGCCGGCTATAAACACACGGACTCCGGTGTCGTCGATGATGTTGTTTTAGGAGCGAAAGTTGACGGCCACCAGACGACAACCGGCACCGTCGGCATCGATCTGAAGCCAAACAACTCGGTTATAGAGTTTGACATGACGTTCAATGGTGTCACGCAGACGAATACGCAGGGAGTTACCGACCAGGCAACAATCTTCACTTCTGGCTACCACACGTTCGGTGCTCAAAAGAAAATTCACTTCGACGGAGATCGCTTCAAAACTTTCCCGGCAACGATGTGGGTCAATGCGAACAACACAACAACTGGTGCCCGGACCGGAGTCAGCGGATTGCCACTTTTCGGCAGCATCGCTGATTCGTACGCTGCCGGTGTCGCTCGCGACAAGCGGGGACAGTCAGAAGCTATTGCATCCGGCAAGTTGCGAAACCGACTGATTCCAGAATTCAATCAAGAAGTCGATGCGGAATTCAGCAAGTCGAGCAAGCAGTTAGAAGAGGATGTCATTCCGAAACTGAAAGAAAACGGTTTGTTTCCATCGGCACGAACGTACCGATCAACTGGCGACGCCGTGTGGATCGGTACTCGTTTGATGGACGACGACAATCTGGGCGGTGACGCTCCTACGTTCTCAACAAGAGTCGCAGGCAGTGCAGCCATCCACCTTCACGAAACTCTGCTGAATAACTCGCTGGATATGTTGCCGATTGCTGGAGGTTCATTCACTGAACAGGAACTTGGCGAGCAGATTGAAGTTGCGTTGCAAACGTTGCTTGGAGACAACTTCAAACTACCTGGTGGCGTCAAAGAGGGAGAAGCAGAGGCGGCGAAGGAAGACAAGACTCGTTTCATCTTCCCCGATCAGGATGCAATCCGCATTCATACCCAGGACGGTGAATTGACACTCGTCCTACGCATGGGTTTGCAGCCTGAAGGCGACGACCTGATTCCAACTCAGGAAATTACCGTGCCACTGATGTTCTCAATCGAAGGCACTGACATTGTCATCGAAGCTGGAGCCGTTTCCGTTTCAGCCGTCGAAGCTGTCAGTCCGCTCAAGCAGATTCCGCGAGCAGGTATCGTCAAAGCCAAGATTCAGAAGGCTCTTCCAACTCGAAAAATTGATCGGATGATCACGCTGAAACGCAAGACTGGTGGGCCGGTCGATCTCGCAATCACAGAGATTCGTCCGAATGCCGGTTGGTTGACGATCACGATCAAGTAGATACTGCGGATTGACTGTCGGTCGTGAATTTGATTGGTGGTGGCAGGTCAGAAAATCGTTACACGCAAGCCCGGTTTGACATGATGTCCGACCGGGCTTTTTTATCTTTCGACTGTACGGAAATCATAAAAAGTAGTCGTCCCTGAAAAACACGAATGGACACGACAATACTGGCCCGGGTGTGAAAATTGAGGTGATTAGAACCGATCGGATTTAATCGTAGCCTTATGGTAAAAAATCTGAACCGAAGGCAAAGCTCTTTGGCTATCAGGTATTAGCATTAGAAAGCCGTCGCGATTATCAGTCGAGATTCGACCGGATACGGCGACAGCAGACGGTGGAAATGGCCTCTATCGAGACTGAGCGTGCACCGTCATCTCAGATGTGCGGTGTTTCAGTCAGCCAGAGTTCACGTCAGGCAGCGCTTCGGTGGTAGTACTTCAGCATGCCGCTTCAGAAACACCTGCAGCTGTCCCGATCACGGTTCGGGCCGGGGTCAAGGTCGTGTGCTTTCATGATCCGCTTCATTGTGCTGCGGGACGGCGGTTTCAGGCCGATCTTTTTTTTCTCACCCATTACGCGGGTGTAACCCCAGCCGGTCTCTGAGGCGACCTTCACGGATCAGGTTGCGGATCGATTCCGCCGTCCGTGGGCGGCCCATCTTCTTTGGTCTGAAGCCCTGGAGTTCCTTTCGGAACCAAATCAGGAACGTGTTGTACGAGACGATCGTGATGATGTGTTTCAAATCGGAGCCGATCGCCTGGTCGAGCTCGATCAGGTGGGACTTCTCGTTCTGGCCCAGAAAGATCGGTTTCCTGTCAACGCGCTTGCGCAGCCTCTCGTTTTCGGCTTTGAGCCATTCGGTCTGGCGAATCAACTCGTTCTGAGTGCAACGGCGCGAGCAGAAACAGGAATGGCTGGTTGGCACGTTCCATCGCGGTAGAATTCCTCGGAAATCCGCAGTTTTCGGTGGTTGTTCAAAACTATTGATACACCGCTGCCGTGCCACCTGCACCCGGTCGAAGGGCTCCCGAAGAGACCGCCCGGTGTTCCACTCATCCCTGGACCGCAGAGTTTGCGTAAACCCCTATCCGGGTTGATTTCGCGCCTGCTGTTAACGCCGTTCAAAAAAGTTCGAGGTAGAGGTTGGTTACCTCTGAGCCACCGTGGATGACTCAGTTTTTGCAAAGCGTTGCTGTTTCACGACTTCCGGAATTGTGTTGCGCGAGTCGTTACGAAGATAGTTTGGCACGGGGAGGTCGGTTTCAATTGGAGTCAGGAAGTAGTGCCGCAGCATGGAGTACTGGATGGCCAATGAATGGTCCTGCTGGCCGACGCTTGCGTCGACTTGCTGGTCGATTTACGACTCGGCGGCCCACTCGTCAAATCCTTCGATGAAGCGTGGAGCCAGTGTCAGACCCCTGCCGTCTTTTTCGAGGAAGACGACCCCGTCAACGTCACCGAGCGGTGGGATGATTTGCGATAAATCTGCTTCGGGAAACTCGTCCGCGATCTTTTCGACCGGTACGCGGCCTTGAGCTCGCATCAGCATCCCGATGACTCGCGAGCAGGCCGGCACGTCCATTTGTTTGAGTCGGTTGGCTTTGTGATGAAGCATCAGGGCCAGACCTAATATTCTGGGAGCGGTCAGATAGAGCAGGGCGATCACTTTGACGAATCCGTGAGCCGCGCCCGAATCAAACAGCAGCACCCAGCCATTACCGGTTGTGCTGGAGAAATTCAACGTGACGGTGCCTGTCTCGTTCTCACCTGAGAAGCGGTACTCTTCTTCAAACTCAGAGCCTCGCAGGAATCGCCACGTGAACATGACGGCAAGGAAGAGGTAAGAGAGATAACCAACGGCATCGTTCGATAGATCAAAGAGTGGCCGGAAACCAATCCACAGAGTCACCCAGATAATCCAGTAGGTCAGCCACGCGACGATCAGCGACAAAGGTACCAGCACGATCGAACCAATCCGGCAAGATTTTGTTGACCGATCGATATAGTCAGCGAACCAGCGACCGAGTTTCTTTTTGGCCACGAATGACTCCAGCATTGGGATTGTTTTTTGCTCGTTTGAAATGCCGATCGGCCAGGGATTCTCTACGGCAACGAAGGGTCTTTCCACGCGGTCCGAACTTACGAGCTGAAACTTTGACAGAAAATTAAAAAATTCACCAAATCAATTTAAGTTTCAGGTTCAGTGGTGCTCTGCACGATGGCTGGGGCGTAAACGTCCCTGAAACACATATCTATAGGGTCGCGATAAGTCTTTGCTGAGGTTTGCAGATGTGGCTGTGCCTGGTGGGCTAAGCAGCGGCAGAGTCCAACTACTCGCTTTATCCCGAAAAATCGGCATATTTTCACAAGTTGACGGGAGGTGATGTTCGATAGAACTCAAAGCTGGCAGATCTTCGGATATGCCCTTTGGGATCAACGTCAAGGAAGACCACACCGGACTCAGTCCAGGATGGAACCGATGAAACGGATTTCACTTTATGCGGCCTTGTGCCTGGTTTCTCTCACTTCGACTGGTTGCGAGATCACCGGGGGAGCCCTGATCACTGCTTTGAACTTCGCCAAGTTCTGGGGCACTACGCCGCTGATTCCGGTCAGCCCGTACTACAGCCAGTTGATCGAAGATACCTACCACGAAGAAGAACGATATGGCAAAGTGCCGATTCTGGACCAGGTCGAAGGCGACAATGCTCCGTTGTTCTGCCTGGACCCACCAACTCCGGACGAAGTCGTTCGAGCTTTGCCACCGAATGTTCGCGGAGCTGGTGGCTTTGCCTTCATTGCAGAAACGAACATGAGCAACGTCCGAATTGTGGTTGAGCCGATCGTTGACCGTGTTGACGAATGCCGCTTCTATCCACTGGTTGGTCCAGCTCGTCTGCACCACTGCCATTACAAGTGCACGGTCTACTTCGACAAAGCCATCCGGTCAGACTGGCCGGTCCCGATGACCTTCACCGATCAGAGCGAAGAAGTCGTCTACATCGACCACGACCATCTCATCCGCTGCACAGGTGCGGAGGACAGCTAACTCACAGCCGAGTGAGCAGAATAAGAATCGATTGATAAAACAGGCCCGACTCTCAGTGAAGCGGGCCTGTTTTCGTTTGCTGTCTGGCAGCAGAAGGACCGGCTGGTCAGGTCAAAGTCGGCTCTGCTCAGGGAACGGTAATACGCTCGGTATCGTTACACGTAAACATACCTTGTAGAAATTTGAATGAGATCATTTTCGAAACAGACCGGCAACGTCCGTTAACGAGAGCACGGTTTACCGTGCCAGCTCCCGGCGGACATTTCGAGCTGGCTGCCGGGCATTGTGTGAAAACTGTTGAATGTGGCTGATCCACTACTTGGGGCAAGCTCATCGATTCCCCAGTCGCAAACTCCGCCAGAGTTGTGCTTGGCAGTTTGCGTTTCTGTGCTGTTTCCGTTGCCCCAAATCTCGAAGGTTGATCCGCTCAGCATCGCCGTTGAGCTTTCACCGTCCCGCACATTCTGCAACGCAATCACACTGTCGTGGTACATGACAGCATTCGTTGCCTGGCCTATGAACGGACTTGCAGCGTTCAGATTTCGTGCCAGAAACACAGCGATCATTACTGAAAGCAAAGTCGGCTTGAGTCGTGGGAGTCAACGCGGCAAAGACTCGCGTGCCGGAAGTCGACATTGACGGACAAACAAAAGTCGACACTACAGTTGCCAGCGCGTCGAGATTTTATACCTCACCTTTGGACGCACGTGTGTCGATGCCGAGGTTTGACTGACTGATCTGTGAAACCATCAATGCGTGCCAGTTCCAGTCGTCGGACAGGAACCACTCATTGAAAACGGCGGCAGGTCGACCAGCTAGCGTTGGAACACTGAGCGGCGGTGCAAGAGTTAAACTGCTAATGCCACCCGTGCCAACAACGTATCCGGATGGCAATGTTCGATGTGTCGACTCGTAATGTTCAGACACGCCAGTCAAAGCTGCTTGAGATCGTTGATGCACGACATGCGGCGCGATGCTTTATGTGCGTTCTGCACCGCTGGCAGAAGGCGAGTCGCCAGAGTCGCGACCAGAAGCTCAATGAGCGTAAAGGCCACTCTGGATGAAGGAAGACTGCCGAATCATCGATCCCTGCATTACCAGTCAGGCCTCCAGCACACGACGTATTGCCCACAAAAAAGTGAGTACTGACAAGGAAGCACACACTCGGTCGCACGAAGTTCGTCATCGTGATCCTGAACGCGACAAAGATACCAGGCACATTGCGGCGGCAGCAGAATATCCATGATACGAGCTACAACCACAGATCCTCGCTGCCTCAAATTCTTCGTAATTCGACTTCTAATATTCAGATTGGCATTTTTTAAGACTACCTGGGTGTGCTGTTTCATAAGGTCATATGTGTACTGTTGCTGGTCGGTCTCGATACGGCATCGCAGCGAAACCCTTCATTTCGATCGAATGGCTGCGCAAGTTCTGAGTGACGGCGTCACTCCTGGCGGCGGATATTGCAGTTCGTTTTTCCGATTTCCAAGCATCGCTTCACCTTCGCAAAACGCTCTTTGCAGCCCACAATAAAGCACAGTCGAGACCCCGCTGGCTGATTGACTTCGTGGTCTCGATACTTCTGGCAGTCAACTTTACTTGCCAGTTTGCAGAGCAGCATGTCGCAGCGCCAGCTATCAGATTTCGTTTAAGCGTGATCGGCCGCTGGTTCCATCGACTTCCGGTAGCCTTTTCGAAAAAGTAGACGTGACGCGATTGGAACTGGCCACGTGACTCAAAGTCCTTCCGTAAGCAAAAGACAGCAAAGTCAACCAGAATCGGCCACTGCTCTGTCGCTTGCCGCTCGAACAAGTTCAGCGAACTTAGTCTAAGTGACTCACCTGGGGGCCCGGTGTGTAGTTTTGACGAGAACTGCGATTAAGAACTTATGGTGCCTGGCTAAACAGGAATGTGTACGAAAAATCTCATTCCGGCAGTGCCAGTCGAAACTTGCAAATCGCATGAAAGCAAAATCGAATTGCGGCAATCCGCATGGCCGGATATCTTCAGCGGTTGAGTTTCGTGAAGTACTCGACCCTGTCAGTGCGTCATGGCGGAAAAGCTGTTTCGCAAATTTTGCGAATGATTGACGCCCGATCTTCGACACAACCCAAGTGCTTGATTTGTCAAAACGAGCGCGACTGGTGCCGCGCAAACCAGAAAAGAGTCTGCGATGACTGAAGAGCAGTCGATTACTCCAGGCAGTTCAGATGACGAAGTTGTGATGACAACTCGTGAGCTGATGGAATTTCTGAGTCTTTCTCGAACCAAGATCTGGGAACTCACGAAGAAGGAAGAGCTGCCAGCGACAAAGGTTGGCGGCGACTACCGTTATGTGCGTGCAGAAGTCCTGGCCTGGCTGGAACGATTTCGCGTTGATCGTAGATGAAGGCTTTGGCACGCTCTGCCCGGGGACAGGCAAGATTCGGTAGCCCTGACGTCTGTAGTTGAACCTTGAGCGATGCAGCGATTGCTGGCCCGTGGAAACTGTTGTGGCTTGATTCCGCCACAATGTTCAGGTCATCCGCTTGTCCCGGGCCATCGTGATCTGGACGTAGAAATCGAATCCGGATGATCTTGTGTAAGCCTTCGCCCATTGCTTGTACACCGCATTATCTGTGATCTGCCATTGGCCATCCTTCAAGGGAAGCAGTAACGGCGGATTTAATCCGTCGTTACCGCCCTGGCAATCTTCGTTACAGCCAGCACAGTCTGGACCAGATGGAACAACCCATCGCCGAGTTACCACTATAATCCGTACATCTGCGTAGCCTGCTGTTCGTCCGAGGTTTTGACGGTGTTTCATCAACGAAGCGCGGCGGGACGAGCCGAAATCAGTGGCGTGTTACCCAAACTGCCGCTGTAGAGCGGGGGCACTCCTGTCTCGGGTCGGAACACCCGGATTCACAACTGGAGTGACTCACCTATCGTTTCAGATTTCAGGCTTCAGAGGAGATTCCGGGAATGAAGTGTACGACCTTGACTGTCGCGTTCATGGTGGTGGCGGCAAGCCTCAGCAGTGCATCTGCTGGCTTGTTCGGTAAACCATCATGCTCCGCACCGGCTGCATGTGCACCGGCTTGCGCACCGAAAGCGGCTTCGTGTGCCGCCCCTTGTGCACCAGCTTGTGCACCGAAAGCGGCTTCGTGTGCCGCCCCTTGTGCACCAGCTTGTGCACCGAAAG
>CALGTK010000354.1 GCA_937904325.1 uncultured Planctomyces sp. | reverse complement strand
ACGGCGGAACCTTGTTTCTCGACTACCCCAGCGTCGGCGGGCCTTCGCCCGAGATGAAAATCCAGACGCAACCGGCGACCCCCGACTACTTTTATCACCATTCCCTGTTCATCCAGGCGGGGCAAGGCTGGCCCTGGGTCTGTGCCTCTGGCGCACAAGGCATAAAATCATTGCGTCTGACGGAACTGAAGTCCGGAACCTTTACCGTGCGGCTCTACTTTGTAGAACCACAACACACCACGGCCGGGGCCCGCGTGTTCGATGTCGCTCTACAGGGAAAACCTGTGCTAACGAATTTCGATATCTTCGTTGCAGCCCAAGGCAGAATGAAGTGCCTGGTAAAAGAATTCACCGGTGTCCAACTCGATGGTGACTGCACGCTAACCTTTACCACGCACCAGGGCCAGAGCCTGCTCAGCGGGATCGAACTCGTATCAACGGGTCTGCCACTCGACCCGCTGCCGGAGAATGGGCGGGGTGCACCAAAGTAGCACGCTCGTTGCAGTTAAGTACGCCGGATCAAGGAGCAAAGCGACGACGCTCCGGCAATGGGATGAATGGTAAGGTCGGTTTATATTGACTGTGCCGGAACGGCGCTGCGCTTGGCCCGGCCTACACGATTCGTACTCCTTCGATTTATTAGTTGAGCCGGTCATGGTCCGCATCGCATTCTGTGCCATCATTGTTCTGTTGCTTGCATCGTCACTTTCCGTCAGTGCGGCCGAGGAACACCGCCATATCTATCTGCTGATGGGGCAGTCCAACATGGTTGGGCGGGGCGAACTGACTCGTTGGCCGACTCACCCGCAAGTTCTCAGTTTCAACAAGGCCGGCAAGTGGATTCCTGCGGTCGATCCGCTTCACGAAACAAGCTCGCGGGATCGCGTTGGGCCGGGCGTCAGTTTTGGACGCGGGATGCTGCACGTTGTTGATCAGGAAGTCACGATTGGGTTGGTCCCCTGTGCCGTTGGCGGCTCGCCGCTTTCGCGATGGGAGAAGGACGGCGATCTGTACGAGGCGATCATTCGGCGTGCTCGTGAAGCGACGAAGCATGGCTCGCTGATGGGAATGCTCTGGATGCAGGGCGAGAAGGATGCGAAGGAACTGGCTCTTGCGAAAAGCTATGCGAAGCGACTCGATGCAATGATTCTCGATTTTCGTCGTGAATTCGAAATGCCTGAACTGCCGTTCGTTGCGGCACTGCCGTGCGTTGAGTTGGCTGAGCGCGACGATCGTCCCGGAGCGGAACTTGTTACGGAGTCGCTGAAAGAGCTGTCGCGTCGTGTTCGACACACGGCGACCGTCGATTCAACCGGGTTGAAGAGCACGGGAGATCAGACGCACTTCTCGACGCAGTCGCAACGCGAGTTGGGACGCCGCTACGCACAGGCGATGGCGACACTGTTGGGACACGACGATGTGACGATCCCGGCATTTCGTAGTGGTCCCGCTTCCAAACCGGCACTGAGCCCCTTTGCCCGCAAGCTTCTTGCGGCGGACGACGCTGATCTCAAGCGGCTTTCGCTCGACGCGAGTCAGGGCCTGATCGAACTGGCCCCGGTCAATCTGCCGACCAATCCCAAGGGTAATAACGACCACTTTGGCTGGCCTGTCGCCACGATGGCGGACGACACGCTGATCGTCGTTCACCGAGCCATGCCCGGTCACAACCGCAAGCTTTCCGGCGACGCCGACGCCGACACCACGTATTCCACGATTGTCCGCTCAACCGACGGTGGCCAGACGTGGTCCGAGCCGTACGACGTGCGGCACTGCATGACAGAAGAAGACCGAAATCGCGGCGGGTCAGTGCCGCTGTCTCACCGTTACAAGTTCGATCCCGACAACCACAGCCCGCTCGGCTACAAGCTGCATCTGAACGCGATTGGAACAACACGCGACGGAGCCGTCATCCTCGTCAGTGATCACGGTGCGTTCCGCAGCGAAGACAAGGGCCGCACATGGAAACACCTCCAACGCGCCTTTCGTGAAGATCGCCACGACGGTCCGTTCGTCTACGTCGGCCCACGAATCATCGATCACCCTGAGCACGGTCTGCTCCTGTTTGCACACCATCACGTCTTCAAAAACCACCGCCCGCACGACATCGTGCGCGAACTGGCTGTCTACCGCTCAAGCGCTGATGGGCGACATGGCGGCGAGAGCTGGGAGAAGACTCGGCTGGCGTTGCCGGATTGGTGCAAACCGGCGGAGCCCGACGTCATTTTTCACGACAATCACTTCGTGGCGATCGTCCGCAATCAGGCTCCGGCCAACATACTCACGCAAATGCGATTCCAGTTCGGCGACGCGCGGATCACTGACGTCGCCAACACCAATATGAAGACGCGCCGTTCTGTCGATACGTCCGCGATCTGTTTCAATCCGGTCACGAAGCGATACGAAGTCGTTCAATCAAAGCGCGAAGACATGAGCATCAACCTCTTTAGCATCGCGCCGGAAGACTGGAACACGGCGAAGTGGCGATTGGAAGGACAGCTCTTCAAACGCACGGGTTCTTTCTACTCGAATGCCGATGGCTTCCACACTGGCGGAGCCGCTATCGACGAAAAACGCGGAGTCCAACACATCTTCTTCTATAGCGGCCATCCCGGCGGTCCAGCCGGAGTCTTCCGTCTGACGCGGACTCTCGACACGCCGAAACTGGCGGAGTTTCTGAAGCCGCGAAACCGGCCCGACAAACGGGTCACTGTCCACTGGACTGGTAACGCGAAGACGGCTAACTGGAATGATTCCGGCAACTGGGATCTCGGAGTTCCGGATCAGCACGATGTCGTCATCTTCGACGAGCGGGCCGCAGGACAATCGATACACATTGATGATGACGTCAGGATCGGACGGGTCGAATTACGACTGGAGGACAAGACCGACCGATTGACACTCACCGGATCGGGCATGCTTGCGATTTACGGCGCGGAATACCTCCGCAACAAGTATTCCACAGCGCTGATTCAGACCGGCATCCTCGACCTCGGCCCTGAGTTGAATGTCGAGATTCGCAACCAGCGTTTCGTCGCGGGCAATCAGGATGGGACGATCGTCATTCGATCGAACCAGGTCCGCGCCGGAAAGCAAGAGCCGACGAGCAACAGCTACAAAAGCGACGGCGAGCACCTGAAGCTGTCCATCACCGATCGTGGCAGCATTCAGCTGATGACGGAGCACTGGGAACCCGGCATGTCGCTGGATATGTCGGCGAGCCACACGGAAGGCCCCAAGGTCTTCGACTTTGCTTTGGAAGACGCCCGGCAGGGCGTGACGTTCATACGCCTGAAAGAGCACGACGGCGACCCCGTTGAGATTCACGGCTTCGACGATGCCGACTTTCTCCGCTTCCGGGCCAATCCGTTCAAGTCGTGCGACAAAGGCAAAGAGTTCCGAATCGACGCGGTGAAATTCATCGGCTGGCCCAACAACGGAATGGCGGCCATTGAGCAGCGTGGAGCGTACTGGTATCTCAAACCGGCGACCGCCAGTTTGCCGAACGAGCTGCCATGAGTTATCTGAACGTCGTCAATGCGAATCACATCACGAAAGGCCTAACAAGCCGAAGCAACTAAATGCCCCAACTGAGACAAACACACTGCGAAGCCCGGTTAAGCATGTGGCGAGTCTTTACGGCACGAGCAAACGCATCTGGATTCGCTGAAGAAATGAAGAACCAAGAACCAAACTGTCGCTAAACAATTGGCTATCATCCGATCGAGTCCACACCATGCTACGCCTGTTAATTATCGCTATTCTGATTCTGCCGTGCCCGAAGCTGGTGGCCGCCGACCAATCCTGGCCGCTCGATTCCAATGACTCATCTGAACTGCATGTGCATGGCAACGTTTCCGCGGCTGACGGGGTCGAAGGCGGCAGCCTCGTTTTCAATGGCGATTGTTTACTCAAAGTGAATGACTCGGAACGACTTGCTGGAGGAGAAGCCGGTTTCACGCTGACGGCATGGGTGAATCCTTATCGGCTCAGTGGCGAGCAACAGATGATTGCGGCGAAGAATCGCTACTCGCTGGGCGAGCGCCAGTGGAGTGTGATGATCGACAAAGACCATCACTTTCGCCTGTATGTCTATCAGGGGAGTTGGGTCACTGCCGATAGCTCTGAGTTGCCGAAACCGGGGCATTGGCATCTGATCGGTGTGGTGGTTCGTCCGGGCAGCGCTGAATTGTGGGTGAACGGGAAGATGGCGGGAGAGGTGGAACTTACAAGGCCAGTTCCGCAGACCAAAGCTCCGCTCACGTTCGGTGGAGTCGATGACAACGGTCGTATCCGGCAGAATTTCGTCGGAGCACTTGATGAGATTCGTCTTTTCAACAACCCGCTCGACGCCAAACAGATGGTGGCCGCTTACAAACCGGTGTCGGCCACTCACAAGATTCCCGAACGGCCGAAACCACGCACGCTGTGGACCGGCTCGGCCTTGCCCGAAACATCAGAAGCCGAAGTCCTCAAGGGTCTGCAGTTCCACGTTATCAAGAAGTATGAACGCAAGGTGGACGGATACGGGTTTCTGCATGGTGTGGCTCTGGCCTGGCACAAGGGCAGGCTCTATGCCTCGTTCGGTCACAACAAGGGGAGCGAGAACACGCTAACGGAAGAAGGCCGATATTGCGTGAGTGAAGATGGCGGAAAGACATGGTCAACTGTGCGGACGATTGACGTGGGGCTTGAAGACGATGATCTCGCCGTCAGTCATGGAGTCTTTCTGTCGCGTGGAGAAACGCTGTGGGCCTTCCTGGGCTCCTTTCATGGTTTCCGCAAACGAGTGCATACTCGGGCCTACACGCTGAATGAAGATACCGGACACTGGCAGGCACAAGGCACGGTCGTCGGCGATGGATTCTGGCCCATGACCGAGCCGGTCAAAATGGACGACGGTAACTGGATCATGCCGGGATTCATCGCGGGGCAAGGGAATCCCGCCGCCGTGGCGATCAGTTCCGGTGATGATCTGAAGAAATGGAAGACTGTGATCATTCCCCGTGGAGCCGGAGTCCGGTACATGTGGGGAGAGTCATCGGTTCTCGTTGACGGCTCGCAGGTGACGAACATTGCGCGATACGGCGGGAAGGCACTGGCGCTCGCAGCATCGAGCAGCGATTACGGTCGAACATGGACGCCATCCGCTGAGAGCAACCTCCCCATGGCGGGCTCGAAACCGTGTTCAGGAGTCCTCAGCAATGGCCAGCGTTATTTGATCTGTTCGACGACTGCCGACGGTGGAAACCGCCGCTCACCACTGACCATTGCGGCCAGTAAGCCGGGTGAGAATACGTTCTCGAAAGTGTTTGTGATCCGGCATGCTGTGTTTGAAGACGGTCCCGGTGAATCTGATCCGGGTGCAGCTTTGTCGTATCCCTACGCGGTAGAATATCAGGGTAAACTTTACGTTGGCTATTCCAACAACGGGGAACGCCGCGGCAATAACAACAGTGCCGAGTTGGCTGTGATTCCGATCGAATCGCTCAAGGTCGAGTAAGGCAGCAGCACAGAGTCGAACGCCGTAGAGGCCAAACCATGAAACACATCCTGACGCTCTCCATTGCCCTGCTACTCGCGCCGCACTCCTTCTTATACGCTGACGATGCGCCGTCAAAGCAAAAGCAAGAGAACCTCCTCATGCTCGCCGGCGACTGGCTACCGGATGACCCTCACCAGATCGACTACGACAAACTCCCGCGAGCCGAAGCCGAACACGTCATCATCAGTGACGTCCGCGACCATGCCGGCACTCGTGTTCATCAACATGCGTATCTGGCTCATCATGACGGCCGCTTCTGGGCGATGTGGAGCGATGGTCCGGGAGGGCCGAGGGCCGGCGTGACTCCAGAGCAACA
>CALGTK010000353.1 GCA_937904325.1 uncultured Planctomyces sp. | reverse complement strand
CGTGTCAGAACGCTGGCTCGGGGGCATGTTGACCAACTTCCGCACTATTCGTGGTCGACTGAAACGTTTGGAAGAGCTGGAAACCCTAGAAACCAGCGGAGAACTGAGCTCATACTCCAAGAAGCGACAGTCCACACTGCGTCGCGAGTTCAAGAAGGTTAAACGCAACCTCGAAGGCATTCGGAACATGAACCGAATTCCCGAGGCCGTCGTTGTGATCGATCCAAAAGCGGAAAAGAACTGCATCCACGAGTGCAAACTTATGGGCGTCAAAGTCGTCGCTCTGATCGATACCGATTCGGATCCGGATTCTGTTGATCTGCCGATTCCTGGCAACGACGACAGCATTCGGTCGATCCGTCTGATCCTGGAACAGCTCGTGACTGGCATCAACGAAGGTCGTGGCACACTTCCACAGGCCGACAAAGCGGAAGCTGTTGAAGAACCAAAGGCCGTTCCAAGTCTTTAACAGTTGAGTCAATCAGGCCGCAGTTCGGCGAACTGCTGGTTTCTGAACTCCGATGGCCTTTCTTGTGTCAGATGGCGACTGCAAGGTCGGCGCGAGTTCAGGTAGCTCATCTTCGTGCTTCCGAACCGGAAGGGATTTCCCTCAGAGAGGCACTCTCCAACTTTCAACCGACAACCAGCAAAAGGAAATTCGACATGGCTGCAGTAACAGCCGCCGCCGTTAAGGCGCTGCGTGAAAAAACAACACTCCCGATGATGGATTGCAAGAAGGCACTCGTTGCTGCAGATGGCGACGAAGAAAAAGCCATTGAGATCCTCCGTGAGCAGTTTAAAAAGATTCAGCTCAAACGTGCGGATAACGAGACGACTGAAGGACTCATCCAGATTGCCATCAAGGAAGACGGCAGTGAAGGAGCGATGGTCGAAGTTCAGTGTGAATCGGCTCCGGTTGCGTCCAGCGAAGAATTTCAGGCCTTTGTTCGACAGTGTGCTGAGCAGCTGCTGAACGGTCCCGGTGCTGCATCTGCCGAAGAACTGCTTGGTCAGTCAGCTCCAGAAGTCGACGGTAAGACGCTGCAGGACGTCTGGGAAGACATGACGAACCAGATTCGTGAAAAGATTGTCGTTGGACGACTTGCACGGCTTGCTGGACCAGTCAATGGATACGTTCACCATGATGGTAAGAATGGAACTCTGTTCCAGGCTGAAAGTGAAACTTCTAATCCGGCACTTCTGCGCGACGTGGCGATGCACATCACGGCGTTAAATCCGGCGTTCTGTAACGCGGATAACCTGTCTCAAGCAGATGTCGATGCCGAACGAGCCCGGCTGACCGAAGAAGCAAAAGCTTCTGGTAAACCGGACAACATTGTCGACAAGATCGTCGATGGTCGAATGAAGAATTACTATGTTGATCAAGGCGTGCTGACTTACCAGGCGTTCGCCAAAGATGATTCAAAAACTGTCAGTCAGGCGCTTGCCGAATCGGGCTGCAAAGCTGTCGGCTTCATACGTTGGGGACTGGGTAACTAGAACTCTTCGGTGATGACTGAATGGCATCACAGGTTAAGTTCAATCGAATTCGAGGGACGGGAGATTTCGATCTTCTGTCCTTCGTTTCGTAGGGTCACTGGCCTTCGTCCATCATGTCGCTAATCTTCCCACATGTGACGCGAACGGCTGCGTTGAGAGTATGAGAACGGATTCTTAAACCGGAGATGAACGATGTCTGATTCGGAAACCTCTTCCCCTAAGACTTCAGGAGCGGCTTACAAGCGAGTTCTGCTCAAGCTTAGCGGTAACAGTTTCTGTCGTAGCGGTGAATCCGGCATCACGATGGCAGAGGTCTCCAGCGTCTCGCAACAAATTCGTCGCATTCACGATACCGGTGTGGAAGTTGCGATTGTCTGCGGTGGTGGAAACATTCTGCGAGGCCGCGATTTTGCGGCGTTCAGCGCTACGATCAACCCGCCAACCGCCCACTACATGGGCATGCTGGCGACATGCATCAACGGACTGGCTCTGCAGGACGCGCTCGAAAACGCGGGCGTGCCAACACGATTGCAAACGGCCATCCGGATGGAAGGTGTTGCCGAGCCGTTCATTCGTCGTCGCTGTGTACGTCATCTTGAGAAAGGCCGCGTTGTCATTCTGGCTGCCGGAACCGGTAGCCCGTTCGTGACAACTGATACGGCAGCCGCATTGCGTGCTCGAGAAATTGAAGCGGACGTCGTGCTCAAAGCAACGCGGGTCGACGGTATCTACTCGGATGATCCCGAAAAAAATCCGCACGCCGTCAAGTATTCTGACATTTCTTTCCAGGAAGTGCTGAAGCAGGATTTGAAGGTGATGGACGCTCAGGCCATGCACCACTGCATGGAGCAGAACATCCCGATCGTCGTCTTCAACTACCAGAAGGAAGGCAACCTGGAACGCGTCGTCGCTGGTGAAAAAATTGGCACACGCGTTGGTTGATGATCGGCCTGCGCGTGAGTTGCAGCGTTTGTTATTTACGCCTCGCGGCGTTGAACCTTACGTTTCTGGCAGCAACAATTCACAATTGTGAATTAAGCACTCACGCAATCCAACATCTTTCGAAAACGAAAACGTGTAAGGGATACATCATGGACGCTGACGAAATTCTTCTCGACGCCGAAGAGCGAATGGAAAAAGCAGTCACGGTATTCACCGAACAGTTGACAGGTCTTCGCACTGGTCGAGCAACGCCAGGTCTGGTTGATTCGATCCGCATTGATTATTACGGATCACAGACTCCGTTGAAACAGGTTGCGAACATTACTGTACCTGAGCCACAGCAGATTCTCATTCGTCCCTTCGATGCCGGGACGATGAACGAAATCGTCAAGGCGATTCAATCCAGCGACGTTGGACTGGCTCCGATGTCAGACGGACGGGTCATCCGGTTGAACGTTCCGCCGCTTTCACGAGAACGTCGGCAACAGCTGGTCTCCAGGACGAAAGAGTTTGCTGAAGACTCACGAGTTTCTGTTCGCAACATTCGTCGTGACGCTAACAAGCATGCCGACAACGCTGAGAAGGACAAGTCAATGTCCGAAGATCAAAGAGACACGACCAAGGACGAAGTTCAGACGTTGACGAAGAAATTTGAAGGCATGATCAACTCTGCCGCGGCAGAAAAAGAAAAGCAGGTCATGGACGAGTAAAGCTGACTGTCCGGCCGGCGTGACGTGCGCCGTGGACAGCATGCCCGGGGATGCTGTCCACGGGATCTTATCAATCGCCGTGTCGATCAGTTACTCGCGTCAACGTTCGCAAGAATTTCGGTTGTCAGTTCGAACGGCATGCCGGATGTAAAGACTCTGTCAACCAGTGGGTCGGCATCCGACAGGTTGTTGACGCCCTCTCCACCGTCAAGGACGTCCGAACTTCCGTTGCCGCTCATACCGTCGTCGCCATCCTGGCCAAGTAATGTGTCAGCAGCGGCACCGCCGGCGATTGCGTCGTCGCCATCGCCGCCAAGGATGGTATCGTTACCTGCCATTCCGTTGATCTGGTCGTTGCCGTTGCCACCGACGATGCCGTCGTTTCCGCTGCCCGCATCAATGGTGTCTTCGCCGTCTCCGCCATCAATGGTGTCGTTTCCAGCCGCTCCGAATATTGAATCGTTACCGTGATCTCCTCGGAGTTTGTCGTTGCCGCTGTGACCTCGCAGGGTGTCCTGGTTGCGACCGCCGTCGAGCGTATCGTGACCCGCCCCACCGAGCAGGATATCTTTACCGACGCCGCCGAGCAGAATGTCGTTTCCGCTCTTTCCGTCGAGAATGTCATCGCCGAGTCCGCCGTCCAGCGAGTCGTTGCCAGCAGCACCGCTCAGGATGTCGCTGTCTTCATTGCCTTCGAGTGTGTCGTCACCGTCGCCGCCATCCAGCGTGTCGTTGCCGAAGTTGCCTTGCAGAATGTCGAGGCCGCCGTCGCCGTTGAGTGCGTCCTGACCATCGCCGCCAACCAGTGTGTCGTTACCGTCGCCGCCACTGAGTGAGTCATCGCCAGCATTGCCTCGGAGAGTCTCATCACCAGCGGATCCTGTCAGTGTGTCGTTGCCATTGCCACCGTCAAGCTGAAGGTTGGCAACACCAAGTATTGCTCCAGCAGCACTGATAGTATCGTCCCCGTTCTGTCCGTTGGCCGTGATCAGGATTGATCCCACGTTGTTCACATCGGTAAGCGTGATCACGTCGGCACCGTTGGCTCCATTAATCACCAGCTCCTCTAAGCCGTTAGCGAAGTCCTGCAACGCGTTAGGGAGATTGAGCGTAGAGCCACCACCAGTCACTGTCAGAGCGCTTCCTGATTGGCCTACAGAGATTGTATCCACGCCGGATGTTCCTCGAACTTCGACCTGATCGCGGCCGTCCGATCCGTCAATCATGTCGGCGCCATCCTGTTTCCAGATAATGGAGTCGTCGCCAGGTCCACCGTTGATGACGTCACCTCCGCCCTGTCCGAAGATCGTGTCCTGACCTTCCTGCCCGAAGATTGAATCGTTGTTATTACCGCCGTAGACAATGTCGTCTCCCATACCAGCGGCGATGAAGTCCGCTCCGGACGAGCCTGTGATTGTGTCGTTGCCAGATAATGTTCCGGCGAGGTCGTCTCCGTAGATGAAGTCTGAGCTTGTTCCGCCGTCGATGAAGTCATTTCCGGCTCCGCCGGTAATTGTGTCACGACCGCCCTGGCCAAGCAGTTGGTCGTTC
>CALGTK010000352.1 GCA_937904325.1 uncultured Planctomyces sp. | reverse complement strand
TTATGCTATCGCAGCTGAGTTCGGCCCCTGGCGGACGATGCATCGTGCAGGCCAGTTGTTCGATTCCAATGGCCTCGACTAATACCTGCTGGCCCGCTGACTGCGTTCATTCGCAGTTGGCGGGCCTTTTTCGTTTGGGCTCACCGGGATCGCTCGTTTGGCGACCACCCAGGTCTCGGGCGATGGCACATGACGACAAAGTCTGCAAGAGTGCTCAATAAGCCCCTTCGCGGATCGCTTTCTCGATCTTTGAGCGAGCTTGCATCAGCGTGTTCACGCTGCGAGAAATATCTTCAAGTCCGTCCGCGTAAAGGACATCGACGTTCCTCTGCTCCAGTTCGTCGGCAAGCATTCGAAACGAGATCGCGATGTCGTCGAGCGTCCGTGAATAGTCACGCAGTTCGTCGGAGGTCTTGCGGGTCATAGGCTGACGTTACCGAGCTTTCGTCTAACCGCTCGCACGATTTGATCGATTTCAAATGGTTGCAAGAGGGTTGGTTCTTTTTCCAGCTTCACACGCCATAGCTGCAAGATCCGATCCGGCGTGGTTTGCTCGTGATTGCATTCATCGGTCATCTTCTGGATCGTTACTGCCCAATCTTCAAGACGCATCGACTATTCCTTTTTGACTTCGACATCGTCCGCTATTCCCGGCGAACGGTGGACCGCACGTCGCAGATTGTACAGCGATTATCTTCCCGAAGATAACGGGCAGTGCTTTTGTCGAGCCTTTGTTCGGGCTGTCCTCATTGTCCGCTGCCAAATACGCCACGCCCGTGGTTGGAGCCAGGTTAGACGAGAATGAGGTGATTGACTCTCCTTTCAGGTCATGGACGAGATCGGTGAATTGTGTTTTATTCGTCCTGACTTACAGCCCAAATGGGATGGGGTAACATCCGAAAACGACGACTTTCAGTCTCAGTTGGAAGACTTTGAGGTGTAGACGCCGGTCAGAGTAAAACAGGGCACAGACGGACTGGTATTCGGTCCCGCCATCGGAAATCAGCCACAGAATGCGAGCAGTTCGGGCAGGACAATCTTTTCCGGGTTCGCCGGATCAAACAGAACAATGACCTGCCGATCCACCTCGGCAAACCGTGTGAGTGCACCGGCCCGAGCATCACTGACAAACAGGCTGTATTTTTCCGTGTGAGTCGCTCCCAGAGCGCTGTAAGTAACCTGCACCCGATACAGACTGGCATCCTGAGATCGGTCGTCCCGTTTTGTGAAATGATCCACGGTTCCGGATGCCACTTCACCGATTTTCAACAGCCTGCGATTCCTGCGGTGTTGCCACCAGCATTCCCAATAACAATGCAACACAAACAATCCCCACAAGAGGGCTGCAAATACGATTATCCAAACATCCTTGAGTACGATCCCGGTGATCTTCGTAATGTATTCACCAATGAATCCAGCGATCTCTCCGATAAAAATCGTCAGCAGGAAAACAAGCACCACCATCCTGCCCGGCTCAACACGCGTCTTTTTCCGCCAGTACGGAGTCAGGTCGCGGATGGGAACCTGGTCGAGCAGTTGACCCCGTTCTATCCTGGCAACGTGCCCTTCCTGCGTGAACCAGGCTGCGTCTGAGGGTGGCCTTTCAGAGTCTTTCACATGCGGACCGTTGATGGTCATCCCGGCCTCGGCCCGGAGTCCGGCAAACACCTGCATCTCGGAAACAAACGGTCGATACTTTTCCATTTCATAAGCAGTTCCGGCACGAAAAATCAGGGTACGTTTCCCGAAGTCAAACACCGTCCATGGTCGCATCTTTGACCAGCGTGAATGCCGCCCCAGCCACTCGCGCATGTCCGGGGTCAGAAACTCAGACAGGCTAGACTCTTCATGCGGAAGCTCGTCATACCAGAGATGAAAACCGGACGTTTCCGGTCGATTGAACCAGCCAGACAGACTTCGGAACAGCATCCTGGCGACGCTGTTGTGGGGCTCGAGTTGAAATGGATGTGGGGAGTACGGCTGCTCCCCGGTGTTCTCAAACAGACAGACGCTGGACAATCTGTAGACTGTGTGATCGCTATTCCGGTCCAGACTCTCCGTCACTTCCGCCATCCAGCACTGCACATCCGACAGGATGGTTCTGGTTCCCAGGACTGTCACAATTACCCGGGCATCGAACATGGCCTCAATTCCGGCAGCGATGTCCCGGTTCTCTTCCGGTTCGGCCAGATGAAATCCCAGGTCGGCAAACGTCTCTCGTTTCTCAACGATGTCCTTCCAGCGCGCCCAGACACAATAACCCATGATCGTGATGACGGCTGGCGGTCCAATCACCCACGGCAGGTTGTACAGGCCACCATCCGTAAAAGTCACCACCAGCCAGCCGGCGACAGCCGTGACTGTCCAGGCAGCCAGTAGAATCCAGGTCACGCGGGCTTTGACCTCATTGAACCGTCTGCGTGATTCCTGTGAATGATCATTTACTGCATTGAGCATCTGGGAATCCTGTTCGCCGATCGTGTCTGTGTCCTGAAAACGACACCTGATTCGGGAAAAAGAACTGTACTCCTAATTCATATACTTAAGTTCCCTTACCTGGGTAGTCCCACCCTCGAAGTCTACATCCCCTGCATGGCACCCCAAAACTATGCGGCATGCGTCGGTAACTACTGCGCTGCCATTCTGAGCGTCACTTCCGCAGTCTGCTGGCACAGTTCGGGCTGACGCCGAAGTCAAAACGCGGGCTGGCGGCGAGTGAGGCAGTGGATGCGCTGAGAGGTCGCGAGCTGCTGCCTGCACTTCGCTCTTCACTCGGGTACCACCAGAAATCGGCGAGTCGCCACGGCTGGATGATGAAATCAACCGGCTGAGATGGGACAATCCAACACGCCATAAATCGTGTAAAATAGGGCAGTTTGAGTTAGGCGGAGTTTTTTGCACCTGCGACGTCAGAATCTCAAACTGCTCGTCACGAGCAGACGACAGCCAGTTTGCATTGAAGTATCTCAAGGCGCCTGGCAGCATCGCATAGAATCGCCAGGTCATTGGGCCGATCGAGGTACTCGTTAATAGAAACGAACAGTAGAACGAGATTCTAATTACGATGCAGCTAGTGCCATTCGAGATGCACAACTTCGCACTCTACGACGGCGGCACAATCAAACCCGGTACAATCAAACCTCGGTGCGAAATCTCTTAGTTTTAACATAGAGTTCGCCTGCTGAATTTCGAGACATCGGAAGCAGTCTGCAGGTCCGCGTGCGCCGACCGAATTGTGGTGTCGCTATGCTTGAGCGGCAGCCAGAACCGCGTCGTAGTCCGGGTGCTCAGCGACTTCCCTCACGTACTCCACGTGCGTGAGGATTCTCGCGTCGTTTACCACGAAGATCGCGCGGGCCAGGCACTGGTCAAACGGTCCGCCGGCGATCAACACGCCGTAAGCCTCGCCAAACTCACTTGAGCGATGAGCGCTCAGCGTCACAACGTCTTCCACACTCTCGGCACCGCACCAGCGTTTCTGGCCAAATGGCAAGTCCGTGCTGACGACCAGTACCTGAGTATTCGCGAGTCTCTCGGCCTGCTCGTTGAACCTCTTCGTCTCTGCGTGGCAGACGGGTGTGTCCAGCGAAGGTACCGTCGCAATCACCAGAGTCTTTCCAGCGAACGTAGCTAACGAGACGTCTTCCAGGGAATTATTCTGAAGAAGGAAGGCAGGCGCGGCATCTCCGATCTTCAATTCAGGACCAGCAAGATCGGTGAGCGTACCCTTCAGGGTAATCGCTCCAGTGCGTGTCTCTAACATGGATTCGGTCCCATCGAACTGGATCTGTAATTTCTGAAAAACGGGGGGGCAAAAAAGAAAGGCTCGCAAGGCAATGCTAACGAGCCTTTCTGGCCGAAATGATCAGACAAGGTCGAAGCGATCAAGATTCATCACCTTGTCCCACGCCGCCACAAAGTCACTCACAAACGCATCCTGCGCGTCATCACATCCATAGACTTCCGCGATGGCTCGAAGCTGGGAATTCGATCCAAAGACGAGGTCGACTGCGGTGCCGGTGCACTTGACTTCGCCACTCGCGCGATCGCGTCCCTCGAACACCTGCTCGCATTCGGCGGATTTCTGCCACTCCGTGTTCATGTCAAGCAGGTTGACAAAGAAATCATTGGTCAACGTCTCGGGCCGCTCGGTGAAAACGCCGTGTTGGGATTGACCAGAGTTCGCATTCAGAACTCGCAGGCCGCCAACGAGAACGGTCATCTCCGGAGCAGTCAGCCCCAGCAGGTGCGACCGATCCAGCAGCAGATTCTCCGCCGGCGTCGTGTGTTCCGGACGGACGTAATTGCGGAACCCGTCCGCCGTCGGTTCGAGCACGGCGAACGAGTCAACGTCAGTCATCTCCTGCGATGCGTCGGTGCGACCCGGTGAGAAGGGAACCTGCACATCGTTCCCGGCCTTCTTTGCAGCTTCTTCGATGGCCGCGCATCCGCCCAGAACGATGACGTCCGCGAGCGAAACTTTCTTGCCCCCGGACTGCGAGCCGTTGAAGTCGCCCTGGATCTGCTCCAGCGTCTGCAGCACGTTCGCCAGATTGGCTGGACTAT
>CALGTK010000351.1 GCA_937904325.1 uncultured Planctomyces sp. | reverse complement strand
GCGACGTCAACGCCCTGACAACCAATCATCAAGGATGGGGCCAGAAAACCAACAAGAACAGCTTCGCTTATCGAACCGCACACGGTCTGTCCGAAACGCCACAAATACGCGGCGCCCGCGTCTGGAGCTTCCCGCCGTGGAATCTGCGAGGAGTCACCTCTACTCCTCAACTTACTGAACATCCTGCTTCGCCTTGCGGACCTCAATCGGTCAATCACCGGGATTCCAGAAATGGTCGATCGCGAGGTGCTTCCAACACATCTCGAATACGGTGACAAACTAAGCCAGGAACGAAAAATAAGACAACAGCAAGCTGGCGATGCCGGACATGCCAGCACCCGCAACCGCTCGACCATAAACCATGTAACCTACTTCCCTGAAACCACTTACGAATCATTAAACATCGACAGGTGGAACAGAACGAGGAATAACCAGCGTCAGACCGGCAGTCTGGCAAAAAACTGAACTTCTCAGATTAGGCAATCTGCACAAAGAAGACAGGGGCAGCCCAAATGGAAAGCCACACTCTCAGTTCAGTCAGCCATCGATATTCACTTCGCGCGGCATCACCCCGGCACGATGCAGTCGCACCTTAAAATCACCCGTCGATTCACCGGGACTTGGCCAGACATCGCTCGGAGTATGCGATTCGTCCATCCACTGCCCGATGTGGCGAATCAGTTTCTGATTCTGCTCGGCAAGATTCCGCCTCTGTTGCGGGTCGATGGCCAGATCATAGAGTTCAACTTTTCCACCACTCTTTCGATGAGCGAACCAGTTGCCAGTTCTGACCGCCTGATTCTGATTGAACTCCCAATAGAGATAGTCGTGCTTTTTCTGACTCTTTGATTCGCCTCGCAACGTCGGCGCGAAGGAGACTCCATCAACGTTCGGCACTGATGCCGAATGAATGCCGACCAGATCGGCAGCCGTGGGAAGGAAATCCCAGAATGCCCAAACGTGATCACTGACTCTTCCGGCCTCGAGGCGGCCCGGCCACCGCGCGACCGCAGGCACTCGAAAAGCACCGTCATAGCTATCGCCCTTTCGTCCGCGCGTTGGACCGAAGCTGTTGAAATGCTGACCGATTGGCGAGACGGACTTATCTCGATCGTAGCCGTGCGTACTATGCCCGTTGTCCGAAGCAAACAGAATAAGTGTGTTGTCATCAATGCCGAGTTGTTCAAGCAGTGCGAGCACATCGCCGACTCCCTGATCAAGTCGAGTCACCATCGCCGCCCATTCTTTGTGACCAATCGCCCACAGCTTGTCGCGGTACGGGCCCAGCTCGGGAGCGATCGCTGGCCCGTGCGGTAATGTGTGAGCCAGATAAAGAAAGAACGGCTCATCCTTGTGATCGCGAATAAAGTCGAGCGAGCGGTTATGAATCTCGTTGAATGAGAACTTCGCCTTGTCTGGATCCGCTACTCCGAAAGGAATGACCAGACCGTCGTCATCGTAACTGCTCTGTGAATGGTGCTCATGACCCGCGTGTGCTGGATAATCGACTCTGGTTGTGTTGTCCCAGAGGAACGGCGGGAAATAACTATGAGCCTTTCGCTGGTTGAGATATCCAAAGAACTCATCAAACCCCTGCCGAGTCGGAATTGCCTCAGGCTGCCCCATCAAGCCAAGCCCCCACTTACCGAACAATCCGGTTGCGTACCCGGCACCTTTCAGAATTTCGGCAACGGTCACATCATTCTTAGCAAGCCCTTCGCGATACCGCTCGTATGAGTTCCCTCGGACTCTCGCGTGCCCCGGATGAAGTCCCTGCATCAGACAGGATCTCGATGGGGCGCAGACAGAATTCCCGGCATATGCGTTTGTAAATCGCATGCCCTCTTTCGCCAATCGGTCAATATTCGGCGTCAGAATCTGCTTCTGACCGTAGCAGCCAAGATCACCCCAACTGAGATCATCCGAGATAATCAGAACGATATTCGGCCTGTCCGACTTCGCGGCGGACGTTACGCCAGGTGCGACACAAAATGACAACAGCAGGATAACTATCCGAAATTTGAAGGCTGTATTCAACATGAGATCTATCCTCGCTCCACGTAACTTCTCGACCGATCAATCCAAACTTCACTCAGCGGTGTCTTGCGAGCGTGAATCCCGAAATTAAAGTGAATGACGTGCCACTGTCTCATCACCACGCCAGGCGTCAATTTCCTTGAGCCCCGTCGATGTCGAACCACAATTCAGGGGGCACGCTGTACGTTCGCCTTGGCAGCAAGGTGCTTCCGAACGGCCTGCGTGTAACCTCGTGATACTGAGTCACCAATGATCAAGACGCGAGGCACGTTGGGATCATCCTGCACGACATCTCATCTTCAACTAAAATTCGAATTTGTTTCGTTGTTCGTCGCTCAATACCTCGAAAGTCAATTTTCACAGAGGACAACTCTGTCCGCAGCAGATCAATGCCTTCCGCCGAAAGGGCGGTCCGACCGATCTTCAACGACTCCAAGGTCTGAATCTTCCACAGCGTAAACGGTGACAGATCCAGCGGACAAGGAACCGCACCCAGACACGGAACCGCACCGCCGCGCGGCAGTCTCTGCGCCACCTTGAGCAACGGAAGTTTCGGCCGCTTTCGACACCCACCGGGAACATGTGGCAATCGGGAGGAAGTTTCAGAAACCAATGCATACGTCGCCAGATTATTCAGCAGTCGGCGGAAAGTGGCGGGCGGCGAGACAACACAGCGCCCAGATAATCATTTGCTGCAGTTCAGGCAGTCTTTCGGGTTTACCGGGAGCCTGGTTCTGAGTGACGCAGGTGACAGGATAATCACGGACATGGATTTGTGGACTGAAGTGCGCCGTCGCATGTTAAACAGCGAACTGAGCCAGCGGGCGGCCTGTCGTGAATACGACATATGCTGGCAGAAGATGTGGAGCACCCTGAGCCGCCACGCTATCGGCTGACGAAGCCTCGGACGTCGAAGCTGGAGCCGTTCCTGCCCATCATTCACAAGATGTCCAAGAGTGACCGGCAGGTTCATCGTAAGCAGCAGCACACCACGAAGTACATCTGCGATGCGTCTGCGGGACGAACATCGCAGGCACGATGTTTACGACGACCCGCCAACTCGAATTTTCACTCATAAAAGCGCCTTCAGTCTTCAACGTGCAATCTCTACCGCCCATCCAAGCCGAAGTGCATCAAAATCAGGCGAGTTAAAAAATACAACGGCGGAGTAACTACAAGGAAAACGAAAATACCAGAAAAAGCATTCTGAATCGGTTCGCCGGACTGGAACAGTCGAATGCGAATTGGGCGACGACTCATCCTTGCTCTCCGATCTTCCTCTGTATGGAAGAAGTGAGTGTAAATATCACAACTGCCAAAGCCAGAGACGCGACGAATTCCGCGATTGAGCAGACAAATGCCGCAACGCTCAGTACGCCAATCGGAACAGTACCAAACCATTGCTGCACTGGGTAAAAACTAAGCAGGTGCCATGCAAAGCTGAGGAAAAGTGCCGCCACTGCGCCGAAAACCGAGTAGCGAACCCAGACCGGACTTCTCAACTTGACCCGGCGAGCAGCGAAGACCAGTACAGTCGGAACTAGCATTACTCGCAGTGTTCCAGCTGCAATGATGAGCCAAACCACCACTGCCAGAGCACGAAAATCTACATCGCCGAAAGTGTCCATCTACGATTCGGCTCCCGAGTAACTGTCAGAAGTTGCGGCTTGAGAAATTGAAGAAAGGTCGCGTCCTCTGCTGAGAGGGATCATCCTTCAGCCGCCCAGGAACGACACAAGGATGCGCCGAGGGAAACGCTACGAGAGATGTTGAGCAAATCCCAGCCGACAATTCGGGAAGTAAGATTCCTGGTCCAGACGGTGGTAAAGTTTCCAGCGAACTTCGAAAGCCGCAGCACGCTGGATGAATTTATTCGCGAAGGAGCCACCCTGGTTTTTCAAGCAACGGATCGCTGCCTGAGCGGAAGACCCTGACTGGGGCCGACAAACTTCCAAGTGTCCGCCCCGTGTCCGTGACAGGTCTTCAGATGCCGATCGAGTGCGATTCCCACCACAAGTACAGCCGCCGTACCTGAAGAGAACGGAATCTTTCGAAGAGCTGATTCCGTGGCTGTACCTCAAACAAAAATTTACTGGGAATTTTCAAGAGGCTCTACAGGCTCTTGTCGGAGAGCGAACCAAAGGGCTCAGTAGCAATGCGTTGTCAGACAGAAAGAACAATGATCGGACAAGTACGAAGAGTTATCGAATCGTGACCTTTCACAGAAGCAGTGCGCCTATCTACGGGCCGATGAAATCCACGTCAACGTCAGACTTGAGGACGATGCCGACAGAAAACAGCGAATTCTGGTACTGATCGGAGCAACGCCCGACGGTCGTAAATAACTCATTGCTACTTTCAATGGGGTAAACCGTAGGTATCAAAAAACTCAGGCGAACTCAAAGTGCCGTTTTTCACAGGACTTAAGGTACGCCGGATTTCCCCATCACAGCCCCTTGATTTCCACTGTCGTTGCCGGAAACTGGCTGATTTCCGGCGGTAACCATGTCCTTCCTGCTCCGGCCCTGG
>CALGTK010000350.1 GCA_937904325.1 uncultured Planctomyces sp. | reverse complement strand
GCCACGGGACCGACTCACTGCAGTACTTCAAGCAGATTGCTGTACTGATCTGTCCAGACAATTCGACTTGAAGTGTACTCTTCGTTTGGTGTCACATACTGAGTGATAGCGTCGTCATTGATGAACTCATCGTTGCACGTCAACAGCAGCCACTGCGAAGATCCCTTGGCGATCGTCTCATCGTAATCTGTTTCCACGCACAAAACATTCATACCATACCGTTCCGCAGCTCCAGCCACGACCGGGAACAGATCGAGGTAGCGATTGCTGATGTGAACCGCAATCACTCCGTTGGATTTCAAATGTTGCTGGTAGAGTGCAAAAGCATTCACGGTCAGAAGGTGCATTGGGATTGCGTCACCGCTGAAGGCGTCCAGCACCATGACATCAAATTCCTGAACCGGCTGCCGCTCCAGGGAAATGCGAGCGTCGCCGAGCGTGATCGTCGTCGCGCCCTTGCAGTTCTTCAGATAGTAAAAGTTTTCCCGAGCAACCTTCACTATGTCCCGGTTAATTTCGTAGAAGTGATACGAGTCTCGCTCACTTGCGTAGGCGGCCAGTGTGCCGACTCCAAGTCCAACCACTCCGACCTTGATCGATTTCTGCTCCGACAAATGAGCCAGGGTGATGCCGACGCCACTTTCACGGTCATAGTAAGTCGTCGGTTCGTTTTGGAGCTTCCTGCTCAAATATTGAAAGCCGTGCTGAGTACGACCGTGGTACAACGCCATTCCAAGGCTGTCAGGCGTACCCTCATCGCAAAGATCGACCTGTAGTACACCATAGAAATTGCGGTATTGAACGAGAGTATCTTCGTTTCCTGTCTCAAAAGACGATGATTCGATCAACCACAGAACAGGAAGCACAGTTCCAAGTGATATGGTACATACGGCACGTTTCCAGTTTTTCCATCGTTCGCTGCCGTCCGTCACTACCAGCCAGACGGCCAGTAGAAAACCGATGACAAGTGTCAACTCAGTCTCAATGAAGGACGAGAAAAGCCACGGGCACACCAGAGTCACAAACAGCCCGCCAACAGCGCCTCCGGTCGCCATTGCAAGATAAAAAGATGTCAGCTGACTGGCTGGTGGCTTTCTGCTTACAAGGCTTCCATGACAGAGCATGCAAACCAGAAACAGCGATGACAGATATAAAACCGTATCGATGACAATGTCATCCTCGAAATCGTCAAGTGTGACTCCAACGCCTTCCAGGACACTGTCGAAAACTGCCAGATGATCGCTGCGAAAGAATGCCGTTGCCGTAATAGCGATTGCAGCCGCGATCGCCCACCATCGTGGTGCAAACCATTGTGGCCGATCGAAGCTGATGATGAACGTCAACAGGTAGATGCTCAGGGGGAAAACCCACAGCATTGGCGACACAGTCATTTCCTGGCTAATGTGGTTTGTCACGGAAAGCAGAGTAAGTGAACCAAAGGCAGAGAATCCCATCCAGATCAGCCATTGTGATGCCGCCGAACTCTGCCGTGGCTGGCTCAGCGCTGTGCTGCCACTGGGTTGACTGAGAGTCGAGATTGTGGCTTCGGCATCTTCCAGTGTGGTAAGTGAATCGTCCGGAGAGCGAATCTCCCATGAACCGGGTTTGTCTGATTGGTGTTGGCCTCGTACGCTCTTCCAGATACGGCTTGTCAAGCCACCACACAATACTGCAAATATAACGAAACCTGTTGACCACAGACTCCCCTGGGTAGTAGTTGGCAACATTGGCTCGACAACGAATGGGTAGCTTATCAGTGCGGTCAGCGAGCCAGCGTTCGACAATGCATAGAGCCGATACGGTGTGCGCCCAAGGCACATCTGTGCGAACCATGATTGCAATAGCGGCGCCGTGGCCGACAACAGAAAATACGGCAGTCCGACATTTGCCAGCAGCAGCAGCAGAATACGTTGCGTTGGGTTAGATCCGTCGATCGGTTTCCAGATGTCGTGTGGTGTAATTGGAAGTAACAGCAGAGTCGCGGAAACCAGAATAAGATGAACGACGGCTTGTTGCCGCATTGAAAGAAGTCGATTCAAAGCGAACGCGTAACCGTAGCCTGCCAGAAGGACCAACTGAAAGAACAGGAGGCATGTCGTCCATACGGATGCACCCCCGCCAAACCATGGCAGGATCATCTTGCTGACAATCGGCTGAACCTGAAACACAAGAAACGCCGACAGCAAGACGGTGAAAGCACACAGTACATGAAAGTTGTCAGCTGCTGGTTCGATTCTGTTTGATTGGCCCGAACGAGATTCAACCAGAACATGGTTGTCGATGTTGTCGGCCGGGGCGGTGAGTACCATGGTGTCCACGTGATTGAATGCAAAAGAAACGATGCGTTAGAAGATGCGGAGTTCTTCGAACCGCTGGGCGCGATGACGGGACCCATCCCTTGTCAACGGATCGGTGATTTAGGAACCGCCCCGTTGGTCTTTGCTGTCATATACATCTAAAAGTGACTGCGGATGCGTGGCCTGTTGTGGCATCAGAAGTGAAAATGCGAAGAAAATGTCTTTTGTGATGAGCGAACTTGCGACAAGGATTGCAGCGATTCGTCGGGTCCTGCCATCTGGCGGGTCCTGCCATCTGTAGACGCCGGGCGGAAAACGTAGCGTCGGGCGGTATGTGGCCGACGGATGAAAGGCGGTGCGACCAGATGATCACCTGCAGAAGACATCTCAGAATTTCCAAAATCCTCTGAATTGGCTTGTCGCGAGGGACAAGGGTGTCCACCGACATGGATCAGTGGATTGAGAATCGTCGTCACGTTCTGAATGGCGGACTGGGCAAGCGTGCTGCGTGTGTCGAGTACGGCATTCACCAGGACACGCTGACGAAGATTCTGACTCACAGCGAGGCAGACTGCTCTGATTCATTTGGTACATTTTCTCGCGGGTTCTCGTCGCCGAACAGGCTAAACGGCGAGTGCTGCGGGCCATCAAACAGACGCGTGTCCATTTCACGCTGCGAGCGGTTCTGCGAGTCATCGGATTGAGTAACGGACGACTCCATACCTGGACCAGAGATGAATGTGGTCTCGATGACGCGGACTCCGGCCCGCAGACATCGCCACAGCAACTGATGCCTGCCGAGGTCAGCTCGATTCGTGAGCTGGTGGCTGCCGATGTTGTCGCCGGGCGCGTGCAGCCACATGGTGACAACACCCCAAAGCACTGAGTCAGCTTTTTCCGTGTCGCCGAAACAGCGTTGCAGCAAGATGGCGTTGTCCGCATCATCACCGCATCAGGATTCCTCAGCGAGGCCGGCTTTACTTTCTCTCCAGTCTCTATTCCGCCTCGTGCCGGCGAGAATACTTACCATTACATTACCGGCGCATGGTATCATTGGCATCGCAGCTGGTAGCCAGCCAGAATGTAACGCCTAACCAATCGGTGAACCGGAACCGCTGATCACGCAGGTTTTGAAATCGTACTATTTTGGGGGCGGCCCCGTTACCACCGTCGTTATACAGTCAACCCAGCGGCGACTGTTCCTATGAGGAGACTGTTCCTATGAGGAGACTGTTCTTTCTCGCGCTATTGTGCGTCGCAGTTGCCCTGCTCACATGGGCTTTTTCCACGCGAGGCAAGGAAGGCATCCTCTTCTTCTTTTTGGGCATGGCTATTCTCCTTTGCACTCTTGTTGTCGGTGGGTTGCGGCTTGTCCGCGCGACGCTCTCCAAGCGTGATGCACAGCCTACGAACATCTCTGCGATTCTTGGCAGTCTAGTTGGCTTGTTCCTTGGATGTTTTATCGGCGTGAGACTCGAATTTGGCCGCGTGATGATTTCCATCTTCAATCCCGATTTGCCTGAGCGAGACTTTGGTACATTATTTGGGGCCATTGGCGGCGGTCTACTTGGTGCTTTCTTTCTCGGATTACTGAGTGGCATACTGCAGATTTTAATTGTCCGATCAGAGAAAGCTGTGTCAGTTGAAGATTCCAAGGATTCACGTTCGCGCGGAAGCAGTGCATAACAAAACGGTGAACGCGGAGTTGCGGCCGCTGCTGAATTTAAATTCCATGCCGCTGGCCGCAACGGGAGCATGCCGGAGCGACGGCCTGGGCTTTCGTGTGATACACAATTGTGAAGTAGCCCCCCCACAGCTCTATACATTCTCATCGCGACAACGTTCGCTGGTTCTGCTTCTGCCGCAACGGTGACTGGTTCAACTTCATTTAACGGCAAGGATGTCGCCTATGAACTCACCGGAGATTAGTTATCTGTCACCAGCTCCGCAAAAAATGGTCTGTGTACTGTGGAAGCCGTCGTAGACGGAACGAAACACCGGATAACTGTCAATGCAAGTCAATTGAGATGGGATAAAGAGAAGGTCGCGCTGAACGGGTTCACAAAAACAGACATTACCATCGACAGAAACACAGTCACGATTGCAGTTGATGGAAAAATCGTAATCCCGAAGAAAAAAACGTCGATCAGCAATTCACAGAGTGACACGCACTGACCTGCCCCCTGAATGGCACCACTCTTTAAGTCGTCGTCTGTTTGCTGTGCCTGGTCGTGTTTCGTTGCCATGCTGGTGATGTAGCGATCAGGGATCACCAGCGAACATCGAACACCGTCAGAAATCACAGTCAGCTTTTCCTGGCGTGAGTTCGAGCCGCGTGAGGAGTACCCATCCCGTTTGATTCAGCTGCCGCCAGGGGTTGTTGCTTCCTCAATGAGTCCGCAGTCCAAACGTGTCTGAGTTCACACTTTGAATGTCTTCGAATCATTGAAGCTCACTCACACCCTCCCTTGAAACGTAGTCGCTCACGGATAATTCTGTGCGCAGTCGGTTTAACTGTCCCGCACGCGTGACCACCAGTTTGCCAGCACGCGTGGTCGCCACTCAGCACGAAACGCGTTCGGGAGGATTGAATGAGATTTACGTCACTGGTCTTCGTGACCTTATGTTTCATCCTTCAACCATGTGGTCTTTGCGCTTCTGGTCTTGCGTCACTCGCTCCAGGCACGAATGACATTCGGATTGTTCATGACGGCGAGTCACGACGACTGCTTATCACGACCCCTGAAACATTTGTTCCGAAGCGATCCTATCCTGTGCTGTTCTGTTTCCACGGTGCTGGAGGCAAAGCTGACGGTCCAGGTCAAAGGTGGAGTCCTCACGCAGATAAGCGTGGCCTGATTGTTATCAGTGCGGAGGCGGTGCAACCTCTTGCAAAGTGGAACTTTATGAACAGGTTCCACGCTGTGGACCACAATGATGTCGACTTTGTGACAGATGTAACGAAGACCCTGATTGCGCTCAGCATCGCTGAACCTCAAGCCATCTACGCGACCGGGCATTCCAGTGGAGGACTTTTCTGTTATCGACTTGCGAGAGAAACCGCTCTCTTTGCTGCGTTGTCTCCGATGAGCTGCGGCATGGCAAAGGGGGCTCATGATCCAGACAAAAACACCAGGCCGGTTTCGATCATGCAGGTCATTGGCGACCAGGATAAGAGCTTCAACGGGTCAACCAATCCGAAAGTGACAATGTACTCCGCAACGAAACGTATCGACATCTGGCGAACGTTTAATCAATGCGGCTCCGGACCCGAGGTTGTAAATCACGGGAAAGAAGTCGTGATTCGTACATACGCTAATCGAGCCGGAACTGAAGTGGCTTTCTGCAAAGTGAAGGGGCAGGGGCATTTCATCAGGCGTGACCTCCGGGACAAGGTGGACTCCCTGGCTTTAGACTTCCTGATGAAGCACAAACGAAAATGAATTCCTGTGTCCCTGTTCGCGGAGTGGATTCTTCATCCACAGAAGAACACAACGCGGGAATCCAACTGGCTTCTCCGTGACCGACGGTGCACTTGACCACCCCCCAGACTTTGATCCAGTACGAGTGAGAGAATCGGGGTTATGTAGTTCGACTGTGTTCTGGAGGCTGAGCCGCAGCCGAAGCCGGATGAACACAGTCGGCCGCATAGGCGGCAGGGGTTTGATAGCCTAATGCACTGTGACCGCGGCGATGGTTGTAATCCAACTGCCAGCGGTCGATCCCCCAGCGTGCTTCTTCCATGCTCAAAAATAATTCTCGGTTCAAGAGTTCGTCACGAAGGTGGCTGTTTACATCCGAGTATCAACCGCCGGGCAGAACGAAGCTGGACCACGTGACGCGATTCAACGATGGCTCGACGGACATCGAAACCGCAAGCGATGCGACCGAACACACTGCACCCGCCACGACTTAAGACAACGCCGATTCTGTGGTTGCTACCAAGACTCCTGATAACGCATGCAAATCCTGCACGCCACTTGCCGACCTTGAACGTGTAATCGAAGTGTTGCCGACTGATCTGGCTCGCGTGGTCAGCGTATGGCTCCAACTATCCGAATCACTTCGGCAGGCAGTTCTCGCCATCGTGGAGAACGCATCGGACGCTGAGTCACGTGAAAGTTCGAGTGCTGAATGAAAGCCGGTCGACCGCGAGATGCTCCACGATTGACTCAGGTGCGACACTCAGAACTGAATGCGGCCAGGTTGGAAACCCGTCGATGAAAAGAGTCATCCGGGCCGGTCGTCAGATCCTCCGGACTTTCTCTCACGGTCTGTCCGCGAGGTACTGGAG
>CALGTK010000349.1 GCA_937904325.1 uncultured Planctomyces sp. | reverse complement strand
GGAAAGTGTCGACAGTATCTCTTGTCGACGTCAGAATCACATCCAGACGAAAGGTTCGTTCTGTGGAAGCGGTTGAGCGGTTCTGGCTGAGTCTTGCGGACAATGTTGTTCTGCTGGTGGTTGCGATGCCTCTGGTCGGAGCCGGGCTTGTTCGTTTGATGAAGTCGTCGGGGCCGGAACCTGTTTACTTCACGGGTTTGGTCAATGTCTGGCTGACGGCTGCGATGACCTTGATCATGGTTGCCCGATTCGAACCTGGACAACCAGACGCTTCTGAGTTCTCAACACGAATGACCAGTTCGCTGTCGTGGGTGGCGGAATGGCAGACTCAATCTCCGTCCGGACCGTGGCGACCTGTCGGACCCGACGTGCGGCTTTCTGTCGGTGTGAACCGGTACAGTCTGTGGTTTCTTGTGCTGACCGTGTCGACAACACTGGCCGCCTTCCGCAGCATCTCGTCGGATGATCCACGACTGGTTTCAAAGCTCTCGTGGTTGCTGGTGACGGAATCGGCAATGCTGGGGTCGTTCGCTGCTCAGGATGTTATTCTGCTGGCAATGTGTTGCCAGGTGTCGACTCTTGGTCTGTTTTTTCTGATCGGTCAGGGCGGTGATCCGAAAAGACGCGAGGCCGCTCGACGATTCTTTCGGACACAGGTTGTGTCTGGAATGCTCATCCTGTTCAGTCTTGCCGGAGCGGCGAGTAGTCACTGGTGGATGCTCGTCACTGTTGATGCTGAAAACGCTGACTTGACGTTTTCGTTGCGACGAATCGTGAGCAGTGTTCCTCAGTTGGCTTACGAAACGGAAGCCGCACATGACCTATGGATGGACGTATCGCCGTGGCTGTTCCTTTCGTTGTGCGCCGGCCTTCTGTTGAGGCTTCCGATGCCGCCGTTTCATCACTGGTGGTACCGAGTTTCGGAACATGCCGACTCGCGAATCGTTGCCATCATGGCAGTCGGCTATGTACCGTTTTCGTTTTACGCGGCCGCACGAATTCTCGTTCCGCTCTTTCCCGAGCATGTCGAGCAAATCGCTCCGCGGTTGTTCCTGTGGGGCTTTCTGGCGGCGTTATTTCTGTCAGCCTCGATCGTGGCAACCGATAATCCACGACGAAAGCTGATCGCGGCGGGCATGGTGAGCGGCTGCCTGGCATTCGTATCGATCATGTTTGGCGATGCGGCGAGCACTCAGGGCGGGTTGTTGCTGACCGTCGTGTCGTGCGGTTCGCTTGCCTTGTTGCATCTTTATTTCGTCGCCGAAAAGGACGAGCGTCTCGAGCAACGTCGTCTGCCGCGAGCCACGAATTGGGTGCGACGACTGACCGTGCTGCTCGGCCTGGCCGGAGTTTCAGTCATTCCTCTAAGCGGTTCCTTCTGGGGCGAATTCCTGATTCTGCAGTCAGTCTTCAAACGCGACGCGGCGGCGGCCTTCTGGTTGATCATCGCGGCGTTCATGGTCGCAATTTCGCTCCGGCATTGCTGGCCAGTCTTCCTTCCGAATGACTCGCAGCCCGCCCGCCAGCATGATGACGGACTGACTCAATCGATTTCGAATCGTCGAGTTATGCCGCTGATGCCGATCGTGTTTGTGCTGGCTGCGGCCGCTGTCGTTCCGCAATGGATTCTGGGGCCGCCGCAAACGCTCGCCCCGGAATCGGCTGGCGCCGCGTTCCTGCCGGTTGACTCGAACCAGGCTGTAAGCGACGAGCCGTTGAAGTCGTTGTCGCTTGCGAAGTCAGCACCAAACGCGGAATGATGACCTCTACAGAGTCGCTTCTCTGTGGAGACACGAAGGAACATGAATAGAATTAGTTCTAAGACTGCGCGGTCTGCAACCGGACTTTTGAGGCTCCTTATGATTCTTTTCGACATTCATCGGCTGGTGCCCGCCTTCTTTGGACGATCACTTGCTCTGACAGCGGCGATCTGTGTTAGCTGCTTTGTCGAGCCGGTTTCGTCTGCTGAACCTGTGGGTGTCGACTTCAATCGGGACGTTCGGCCAATTCTTGCGGACCATTGTTTCGAATGTCACGGGCCAGACGCCGAGCAGCGGCAGGCAGAGCTTCGTCTTGATTCCAGAGATGGACTCTTCAGAAGATCTGTCGCGCATCAGAACGTTGTCGCTGGAGACTCCACAAAGAGTGAACTCTTTCGACGCATCACGACGGCGGATTCGGACGTGCGTATGCCTCCGTCTGACTCCGGCAGAAACCTAACCGCCACCCAGATTTCAACGATCAAACAGTGGATAGAGTCCGGTGCCGAATGGCAGCAACACTGGTCGTTCGTGACGCCATCTCGTTCGAAGGCAGCGGGCGTTTCGACTAGTGGCTGGGTGAAGAATCCGATTGATGGTTTCATCCTTGCACGTTTGGATCGGGAAGGCCTCAATCCGTCCGCTGAGGCCGATCGTCGAACATTGTTGCGAAGAGTTTCGTTCGATCTGACGGGGTTGCCACCGACTCCTGACGAGATTCGAGAATTCCTGACAGATGATTCGCCTGCCGCCTATGAACGAGTCGTCGACCGGTTGCTCAAGTCACCTCGCTACGCCGAGCGGATGACGATTCGCTGGCTCGACGCAGCCCGGTACGCAGACACGAATGGCTATCAGACGGACGGGCCGCGAGATATGTGGCGGTGGAGGGACTGGGTGCTCGAAGCGTTTCACCAGAACATGCCGTTCGATCAGTTCACGATCGAGCAGCTTGCCGGTGACCTGCTGCCAGACGCAACGCTTGACCAAAGGGTTGCCACCGGGTTCAACCGCAATCATCGAGGCAATGCGGAAGGCGGCATCGTTCCGGAAGAGTTTCAAGTCGAGTACGTCGTCGACCGAGTCGACACCACGTTCACCGTCTGGCAGGGTCTGACGATGGGTTGTGCAAGATGCCACAGCCACAAGTTCGACCCACTTTCGCATAAGGAATACTACCAGCTCTTCTCCTGCTTCAACAACATTCCGGAAAACGGAAGAGCTCTGAAAGAGGGCAACTCACCGCCGTACGTCAAAGCTCCGACTGACCAGCAAGGTGCTGAGCTAAGCCAGCTCACAAGGAACTATGACGAAGCAATGAAGCAATTATTCGCAGGCAGGTCGAAGTTGAAAAACCAGTTTTCAAGATGGAGAAACGGGAACTGGAAGAAACAACAGGATAGGATTCCCGACGAGTGGCAAATCGGCCGCCAATTGCACCTTCACGCTCCGCTTGATTCTCTTGAGTTTACCCTCGTTGATCCCATCGCCCGGGCGCACAAGCCAGTCAGAGTCACAGCGAACGGCAGCGTCGAGTTCACTGAGGGACGCAATGGAAAGGCCATCCAGCTGAGCGGTCAGGGATTTGTTGAGCTTACTGAGGGAGGAACGTTCGGCTACTTCGATCGCTTTTCGTTGTCGGCTCATGTTTTCATGCCCGAGCTAAAGGCCGGCACTGTCGTTTCGAAAATGCTCCTGATTGATCGGGGCGCAGGCTACAACCTGCACATCACCGATGAAGGCAAAGTGCAGTTCAATCTGGTCAAACGGTGGCTGGACGATTCGCTGAGAGTCGAGACAAAAGCAGCCATTCCTGCCGGACGATGGGTTCATCTGCTCGCAACCTACGATGGAACCCGAACATCGGCTGCCATTCAGCTGTACGTCGACGGAGTACGAGTCGCTCACAAAGCAAACCTTGATGGGATCAATCAGTCTTTCGCTTCCGACGAACCCTTTCGTATCGGAGCCGGGAATTCGAACTTTTATGGCCGCATTGACGACGTTCGAATCTATGACCGAGTTGTTGAAAGTGCCGAAATTTCATCCATTGCTGAAACTCGGAGCCTGAAAGATCTGCTGGCCCTTCCGGTCGATGAAATTTCCCCCTTGGCTCACGACAAGCTGACCTACTTCTTCTGGCGAGTCGGTGGTCCCAAATCATTAGTTTCAACTGTTCGAAATGCAGACCGAACTCGCCGAGCTTTGTCTGAATTTCGACGAACGATTCCCACGGTCATGGTCATGCAGGAAATGGAAACTCCGCGTGAGACTCATGTTCTGGCGCGAGGGCAGTATGATCGTCCGGGTGAACGTGTGACGTTTGGAACTCCGGCAGCGCTGCCGCCTCTACTGGATGAGGTTCCTGCCAATCGGCTTGGTCTGGCGAAGTGGCTGGTCAGTTCTGAGAACCCGTTGACGGCTCGTGTGACGGTGAACCGATTCTGGCGAGACATTTTTGGGACGGGCATCGTAAAAACGACTGAAGACTTTGGTGTTCAAGGCGAACGTCCAAGCCATCCAGACCTGCTCGACTGGCTGGCCGTTGAATTTATGGAATCCGGCTGGGACGTCAAGCGGCTTATCAAGACGATCGTGATGAGCAATACCTACCGGCAATTGTCGCAACGGCAGAGTTCAACAGGTGGAAGGCAGAACGGTGATCCTGAAAACAGATTGCTGTCTCGAGGTCCACGAGGTCGGTTGTCGGCGGAAATGATTCGTGATCAGGCATTGCTGGCCAGCGGGGTGTTGACTGAGGAACTCGGAGGCCCATCGGTTCGACCGTACCAACCCGAAGGACTACTGAAAGAAATTGCTTCGGACACGACTTACGAGCAGGACCACGGCCCGGACCTCTATCGCCGCAGCCTTTACACCTATTGGAAGAGAACCGTCGCGCCACCAATGATGACGAACTTTGACGCAGCCGGCCGCGAGTCCTGCGAAGTTCGGCAGTCACGGACCAACACGCCGCTGCAGGCACTCAATCTACTTAACGATGTGACGTTCGTCGAAGCGGCTCGCGTGCTTGCTCAAAACACTTTGGCAACCGGACAGAGCGACCTGGCTTGCCTGACTCACATCTTTGAACGTGTGCTGAGCAGGCCACCCGGTGAACAGGAACAAAGGGTGCTGCTCGCGAGTCTGGCCCATCATCGCCAGCAGTTCAGTGGCGAGCGTGGTGCAGCAGACGCTTTGATCAAGACGGGCGAATGGCCTGTCGACACAGCCGTCGAGGTGGATGAACTCGCCGCCTGGACAACCCTGTGCAGCACGATCTTCAACCTGGATGAGGCTGTCACAAAGGAATAGTGAGGCATGACCGACGAGGAAATTCTGGAAATCGTGAACCGTCTCGAACAGGCAGTTGAGTTCCGCAAGGCAAAGTCACATGTCGAACAACTTGAATGCAGAGATCATCTTCGCATTCGAACAAATCGCGACGGATGTCTTAGCTTTGCGGCAGCATTTCTCAAAGAAGCAATCGAGCAGACGTCCCGGACAATGCTCACATCGAAAAAGTGTCAGACAGTCGAAGGGCACGAACAGCTGTATGGTAACTTTGGGCTTTGTGTGACAGACATCCAGCGATTCGAGGATTGGGGTAATCTGAAAAATGAAATCAAACGTGGGCAAAAAAAGACTATGCCAACGACCGAATCTCGCTGATTGGTTGTGCACTGATAAGCGTCTTCCTGCTCGTGTCGGTGTTTGGGTTCATAGTTTGGATATTTGCATAGCAGAGTGGAACAGAACAACAGATGGGAGTTGGTAATCATGAATAATTCAATGTTGCAGCAACGTCGCACTTTTTTGTCTGAGTCAGCAACGGGGCTCGGATCGATCGCGCTGGCTTCGTTGCTGGCGAGAGACTCTCAAGCTGCTCCGAAAGCGAATGCTCCGGGGATTGGTGGCTTACCGAATCTTCCCGTGAAAGCGAAGCGGGTGATTTACCTCTTTCAGTCAGGGGCACCATCTCAGATTGATCTCTTCGATGAAAAACCATCGCTTGCGAATCTGCGGGCGACTGAGTTGCCGGATTCAATTCGGAAGGGGCAGCGGCTCACCGGGATGACGTCGAAGCAGGAGAGCTTTCCGGTCGCTCCCTCGATGTTCAAGTTCAAGCGGCATGGTGCGTCGGGAGCGAGCCTCAGCGAGCTATTGCCTCGCACGGCGAAGATTGCCGACGATATCTGCGTCGTTCGATCGATGTTTACCGAAGCGATCAATCACGATCCGGCAATAACGTTCTTTCAAACGGGGTTTCAACTGGCCGGCCGGCCGAGTATCGGTTCGTGGCTGTCTTACGGACTGGGCAGTGACAACGATGACTTGCCGGCTTTCGTGGCGATGGTCTCGGGCGAGGGCGGGCAGCCACTTTACGATCGTCTGTGGGGCAGTGGATTTCTACCGACAAAGTACCAGGGTGTCCGGTTTCGCTCGGCCGGCGATCCTGTTCTGTTCCTGTCGAACCCAAAGGGGGTAGACAGTGGCACTCGCAGGCGGATGCTGGATGATCTTGCGAAATTGAACTCACTGAAGTTCGAAGAATCCGGCGATCCGGAAATCACGACGCGCACGGCGCAGTACGAGATGGCATTCCGGATGCAGACCTCGGTGCCGGATTTGATCGACCTGTCTTCCGAGCCCGATCACATTTTCGAACTCTATGGGCAGGATGCAAAAGTGCCGGGCACATTCGCTTACAACTGCCTGCTCGCTCGACGTCTTGCGGAACGTGGAGTCCGATTTACGCAGCTCTTTCACCGTGGTTGGGATCAGCATTCAAAACTCCCAACGGCCATCGGCAAACAATGTAAAGACACGGATCAGGCTTCGGCGGCCCTCGTGCTGGACCTCAAGCAGCGAGGTCTACTCGAAGACACGCTGATCGTCTGGGGAGGAGAATTCGGCCGCACCGTGTACTGCCAGGGAAATCTCACGAAAGACGATTACGGAAGAGACCATCACCCTCGATGCTTCAGTCTATGGCTGGCTGGCGGCGGTATCAAAGGCGGACAGACTTACGGCAGCACCGATGACTACAGCTATAACATCACCGAGAACCCGGTCCACGTCCACGACCTGCACGCCACATTGCTCCACTGCCTGGGCATCGACCACACAAAACTGACCTTCCGCTTTCAGGGTCGCCGCTACCGTCTCACCGATGTCCACGGAAATGTCGTCGAGGACCTGCTTGCCTGACACTCGAAACTTCTGACAAGAGATAACCACGAAAGACACGAAAACGGAATGTTGATAAAGTGTTGTTCGAGTGTTCAGTGGTTTGGTCTCGTTGAGAATTGATCGGCATACAAAGATCCGGGTTCGACGATGACTCAAGGTTTGTTAAATTTCGAGGATTGATTTTCTCGTCGACATCCTTTGCACGCTGATGTTGCTTCAGGGAGGGAGCCGCGTGTTTGTTACTCGATCAATCCGCCGGAAGATGATTTTTGGGCTGAGCCTTGTCGTGGTCATGTTGACTGTGCTTTCGGTCAGTGGGATGTGGGGGATTTCTTCGTACCGCAACCTTGTCAAAGACCCGGCAATTGATGACCGCTCGACGGCCTCGGCTGCAGATGTGACTCGAGCAGTGGCGCGGCTTCGCTCGGCTCTGCCGCAGAAAGGCGGACCGGTCGTCGAAACCTTCGATCGAGACGAGTTGCTGGCGAGGCTTGCCCGGGCTCACGACGAATGCGCCCGTTATCAGAAACGATTGGGTGAACTGCCGACAGCAGTTCAGTCTCAATATGCCCCGACATGGCTGATGATCGGTGAGATCGATCAGGGATTGGCACTGATAACGATCTGGCTGAGAGAACCTGACGGCGATGTCGGGATTGGCGATCTACAGGTGAAGCTGGATCGCATTGAGTTTGCTGCTGCGGAACTCGACGAATTGCCGGACCGTTTGCGAGATCGATTGAAGGATGCTCGTCGCGATTACCGGTCGAGCATGACGCTGATTGCCGTTTGCAGCGGTGTGGTTGTGCTGTTGCTGGGGGGGTGGGTGAGGTTCGGCTGGCGACAAATTTTTCGACCGATCAGCGCGATGCATCAGGGGGCTCGGCGAGTGGCCCAGGGAGACTTCGCGTACCGAGTGAAAGTCGACTCTGACGATGAGATGGGCGAGCTTGCTGAATCGTTCAATCTGATGAGCGAACGATTTCAGGAAACGGCGACAAATCTTGATCGGCAGGTGCAGGATCGAAGTCGGCAACTGGTGCGGTCCGAGCGACTGGCGAGCGTCGGGCTTCTAGCAGCGGGCGTCGCCCATGAAATCAACAATCCACTTTCGGCAATTCGATGGGCAGGGGAGT
Source organism: uncultured Planctomyces sp. (assembly GCA_937904325.1). Taxonomy (GTDB): domain Bacteria; phylum Planctomycetota; class Planctomycetia; order Planctomycetales; family Planctomycetaceae; genus JABMPE01. The sequence continues at coordinate 24,777 of CALGTK010000349.1, read as the reverse complement.
CGCTCGAATCTCGACTGGCTGAACTGCTGCCCGACGCTCCAGACGATGACGCCGCCGTCGTGCAACAGTACGTCGCGATGATCCAGTCGGAGTCCGAGCGTTGTCAGGAAATTACTAAGCGGTTGCTGGATTTTTCGCGAGATCACGACTCGGCGAAGACTCAGCAGGATGTTTGCTTCATCCTGCGGGAAGTTCTTTCGCTGATCACGCACATGAAAAAGTATCGCGAATGTCAGGTCGAGTTTGATCAGCAGGAATCGTGTGAGATCGAAATCAGCGGACCGGAGATCAAGCAGGTCGCGTTGAATCTTGTTTCCAACGCTCTGGATTCGACCGGAGCAAAGGGGACATTGCGGGTCGAGTTGCATGAGCAGATTGACTGGGTCGAGATTCACTTCGTCGATGACGGCGCCGGGATGGACCAGGAAACGATCGACCACTTGTTCGAACCGTTCTACACGACCAAGCCGACGGGCGAAGGAACGGGGCTGGGGCTTTCGATCAGCGACCGGATCATTGGGGATCATGGGGGAACGATCGAAGCATTGAGCGATGGTCCAGACCTCGGTAGCACGTTTATCGTCCGTCTGCCGAGAAAGCAGTCGGATTCGACAGGTGACGACACGTCGCGAGCTGAAGAACTTGTCCGAGCGATCGCCGTGCGTTGATTCACGTGTTGCCAGGCGGCCGCTATTATCTGCGTCTTCCAGACGGAAAAGTGTGTCGAGACGCACCCTGCGATGGTCTCGTCGGTCCTGAATGTTTAATGAATCGCGGAGCGTCGTCCGATGGCTCAGCAGTGTTACCTTTGCGTGGATCTTGGTGCGGAAAGTGGTCGCGTCCTGGCCGGATTGTTCGACGGTACAACCGTACGAACTCAGGAACTGCATCGGTTTCGCAACGGCCCGGTCTCGGTTGGCGGAACATTGCGTTGGGATCTCGTGAATCTCTGGCGGGAGATTCAAACGGGCATTGCGAAAGGTGCAACGGAGTTCGGCGACTCGATTCAGTCGATCGGCGTTGATACCTGGGGCGTTGACTTCGCTCTGCTTTCCGAAACGGAAGAGCTGCTTGGGTTACCGTACTGCTATCGGGATTCGCGAACGACCGGCATGATGGAGCACTCGTTTACGCAGGTGCCCCGGGCTGAGATTTTTGCGCAGACGGGGCTCCAATTCATGGAGATCAATACGCTTTATCAGCTCGTCGCAATGAATCACAGGAATCCGGCATTGATGGAGCAGGCGGCGACGTTCCTCATGATCCCCGATTTTCTGAACTGGCTGCTGTCTGGAAGCAAAGTCGTCGAGTTCACCAACGCAACAACCAGCCAGTGTTTCAATGCGACGACTCGCGACTGGGCGTTTGACATGCTGCGGAAAATTGGCCTGCCGACGCAGATGTTTCCGAACGTCGTCGATCCCGGAACGAACCTTGGGACACTCAGAGAAGACGTTGCTCGAAATGCTGGCTGCTCGCGATTCAATGTCGTAGCTCCGGCAACTCATGACACGGGGTCGGCGGTGGTGGCAGTGCCGACTCAGAAAACGTGCTCGTCGAATTGGGCTTACATCAGCTCGGGAACCTGGTCGTTGATGGGGCTGGAGATACCCAGGGCAAACACCTCGCCGCGAGCTTTGGAATTGAACGTTACGAATGAAGGCGGAGTCGACGGAACGTACCGGCTGCTCAAAAATATCATGGGGCTGTGGCTGGTTCAACAATGCCGAGCGTCATTTAAGCGTCAAGGCCGATCGTACGACTATACAACGCTGACGCAGCTTGCCTCGGATGCTCCGGCATTCCGCTCACTCATTGACCCTGATGACAGCCGATTTCTCAGTCCCGACGACATGCCATCGGCGATCGCGAGTTGGTGTCGCGAAACCGGGCAGCCAGAGCCGGAGACCGATGGTCAGATGGCCAGATGTTGCCTGGAAGCTCTCGCTTTGAAATACCGCCAGGTTCTACGCTGGATGGAAGAACTTGAAGCGTCGAAAGTTGAAGTTGTGCACATCGTGGGCGGCGGCACGAAGAATGAACTACTCAACCAGTTTACGGCAGACGCCTGTGGATGTTCGGTCGTCGCGGGGCCGGACGAAGGAACAGGAATCGGTAATATTCTCATTCAGGCCAGGACCGCTGGCGAAATCGGATCACTGAGCGATATCCGTGACGTCGTTCGCGCGTCGTCGCAACTCAAAGATTACGAACCGTCGGATCGCGACGCCTGGGATGGTGCCGCCGCGAAACTCGATGAACTAAAAAGTCAGATCAACAAGTAGTTACCGTCCGTACGCGGCGGAATCGGAGAAAACACAGAGATGGGATTTTTCGGAAAGCTCAAAGGAGCTCTCAAGAAGACAACGGACCTGTTGCGAACTGATGTTCGTGACTTGTTTAAAGCGGGTGAGATCCTGGACGAGCCGAAGCTGCAGGAATTCGAAAAGCGACTACTGCTTTCAGACATGGGGTTTGCAGCCGCTCAGGAAATCGTCACCGAAGTTCGAGAAAAGCATGGTGGACGAACGGTCGACGTCGAAGCGATTTGGAGCACGGTCAAAGCGAAACTTCGATCGCTGCTCAAGGGCGACGAAGACGTCCTGTACGATTCTGATAATCCGGTTTCGCCGTTGAATCTACAGAGTGATGGGCCGACTGTTATTCTTGTTTCCGGCGTCAACGGAGTTGGTAAGACGACGTCGATCGCAAAGCTCGCGAATTTGATTCAGAAGTCGGGTAAGTCGGTGCTGCTGGCTGCTGGCGACACTTTTCGCGCGGCGGCGGTCGAGCAACTCACTATGTGGAGCGAGCGACTGGGTTGTGAGATCGTCACCAAACCGGCTGGCACCGATCCTGCCAGTGTTGCGTACACCGGTTGCGATGTCGGCGTCGAAAAAGGCGTCGACGTCATCATTATCGATACCGCCGGACGGTTGCAGACTCATCAGAATCTGATGGACGAGCTGCACAAGATTTATCGCGTTATCGCAAAGCGGATCCCCGAGGCACCGCATGAAGCATTGCTCGTTCTGGACGCGACTACTGGCCAGAACGGACTTAGCCAGGCGAAGCACTTTTCGGAAGTAGTCGAATGTACGGGGCTCGTTCTTGCCAAGTTGGATGGTTCAGCTAAAGGCGGAGTGGCGATTGCGATTCGTCAGACGATGGGAATTCCCGTTAAGTATGTCGGCCTCGGCGAGCAGATCGACGACCTGGAAGTCTTTGATCCAGATAACTTCGTCGACGCCCTCATCGACAAAGAAGCATAAAACGAATTGAAGAATGAATTCATCAGGAAACAATCACCATGCACTCATCAAATCGACCACTCGTACAGCTGTTTCTTGTTTCGACGCTTGTTCTACTTCTGTCATGCAGCGGTACTCTGACTGCCGCCCTGTTCTGGAAAGAGTACAAGAGCGGTATCTACTGGCAGGAGCCGACAATTATTGATCCAGGCGGGTCGAATCAGGTCCCGTCGGATGCGATCGTCCTGTTCGATGGCAAGAGCCTCGATGCCTGGAACGGTGGCGAGAAGTGGATTATCGAAGACGGTGCAGCAACGACGGCAGGCGGCAGTATCAACACGAAGCAGAAGTTCGGCGACTGTCAGTTGCACCTCGAGTTCGCAACGCCATTTGAAGTGAAAGGGAACGGTCAGGGGCGAGGTAACAGCGGCGTCTATCTGATGGGCCGTTATGAAGTGCAGGTACTCGACTCGCACGAGAACACGACTTACTACGACGGGCAGTGCGCGGCGATTTACAAGCAGACACCGCCGATCGTTAATGCCTGTCGAAAACCAGGCGAGTGGCAGACGTACGACATCATCTTTACTGCTCCAGGATTCAACGACGACGGTTCGGTGAAGACTTCCGGCTACGTGACTGTCCTGCAGAACGGGATCGTCGTTCAGAACCATTTTGAGCTGCAGGGTGGCACTTCGTACGTCGCTCCAGCGAGCTACGCGAAACACGGCGAGAAGGAATCGCTGTCGCTGCAGTTTCACGGGAACAAGACCCGCTTCCGCAATATCTGGATCCGTGAGAACGTCCACGCTCCGAAAGGTGAACAACTGGGAGGTCGCCCGCAAGAGCCGGCGACACCTGAATCAGTTTGAACGGTTACCTTTGGTGCGAGAAGTACGATCTGCCGGAGTTTCGCGACGTGTGCTATCCACGAATGCTCGAAAGATCAGGTTGGCTGCATCCAGAATGGTCTGCGTTGATCCGACGGTCGATCACTGATAGAGTTGCTTGTTCGCGTATCGGTCGCTTGACTGGTGCCTTTTAGTTTGCAACCCAAATTCACAGGTGCATTGCACCGAGTTTTTTAGATTACCGAGGAGTTGCCCGAAATGGGGACAAAGAGAACTGGTAAAGGCCGTCGTAAGATCGGAAGTACAAAACGTCGTAATCGAGCTAAGATTCGACATCGTAAGAAGTAATGACGAGTCCCTGCCGGTTTGGATGCCGTTTCACAGTGTCCAGCCGAGAGTGAGACTCGAAATTCTATATGCAAATGCCCCAATGTGCCGGCAGCCAGTTTTGGCCGTTGTCCGATTGGGGCTGTTGCTTGCGCGGAGCCTATTAGAGCTTTCGAGTGCTGATTTAGACCGACCATTCATGGCTGCAGGAGTCGCAGCGAAATCCGACGAGCGTCGCGGAGCCCGGAACTAAGCGTCCCGAACCGTCCATGCGACCGTCGTTGAGCACTAGCGGCAAAACTCCGGCTCGGGTGCAGTCCGGACATGTCTGGTTCGAATTCAGGCGTTGAGCTCGGAGTGCTGACCGATTCGATTCAGGACTTCTCAGTTTGTCGATCCACTCGGCGAAAGAGTAGATGTCTGGCTCGTTGGATGCGGCACGGATGTCTGCATCATTCGATTCCGTCGCGGTTGCGGCGGGTTCGCTTTCCGGCCAGTAGATTTTCAGATCGCTCATCCTTGAGCCTTCTTTCAATTTGTCACGAATTGATTCGTTCGATTGATTGGTCCTGGGCGTCTCAAAAGCCACTTCCGTGTGCCTCGATTTTGCGACGCTCGCTGTGAAGTAGGGGGACGGTATGACACCGTCCCGAATTCATCAAGACAGGCGATGCAGCTTGTCTCTTAATTGATTTCGGCGGCGGAGGCCCGATGACTTGCAGATTGTTGCCGTCTCCCTTTGAATTGAGCGTTCTACGGAGCCCAAAGTTCTTGCGGTTCCTCACCTTGACGAACTATCCCGCCTCATTGAGAAAGCCAATCGATGCCGAAAACAGCCATCCTTACATTGTTAGCGATTGTTGCCGCTTCCGCTCAGTCATTCGCCGAGGACGGATTCAAACGCCTCGACGACGGGAAGTCGTTTAAAGGTTGGAAGAAAGCTGCCGAAAACGAAGACAGTTGGACGGTAGAAAACGGAACGTTCAAAGCGCACGGAAACCGTGCTCACCTGTTTTACGTTGGCGATGACAAGCCGTTCATCAACTTCGAACTCAAAGTCGATGTGATGACGAAAAAGAACTCGAACGGCGGAATTTACTTCCACACGAAATACCAGAAAGAGGGCTGGCCGAAGTACGGTTTTGAAGTTCAGGTCAACAATACCTACAAGAAAGACCCACGTAAGACGGGCAGCCTCTACGCGGTCAAAGACGTGAATCCAGCTCCAGCGAAGGATGACGTGTGGTTTACCGAGCACGTCATCGTGAAGGACAACACGGTCACGATCAAAGTTGATGACAAAACGGTTGTGGAATACACCGAACCTGAAGGCACAAAGGCTGGCAAGCAGTTCACGCGAAAGCTCGACAAAGGCACTTTCGCACTGCAGGCACACGATCCGGGAAGTATCGTTTACTTTAAGAACATCCGAGTGAAACGCCTCGACTGATTTGCTGCTGAAGTCGAATACCGCTTCGCCCGGCCGGCATTTCTGGCCGCCGGGCAATCTTCGAGACGAGTAGTGGCAGATTACAACTCGCGAATGGTCAATTACGAACAACAGCGAATAAATTCAAACTGTGAACTTTACTCCGCTATTGACAGTCTCGTTGGTCCTCTGGTATCGGTAGTTGTCACTTTTCAGTCAGTCCGAAGCCAGTTACAACTGGTTCTCTGAGTCCAGCTTTCAAACTCTCCGCGGGTAACCACGGCGTGAAGCGAACAGAACCCTATCAACTGCTAATTGCTGATGATGACGCAGGCTTCCGGGAAGTCCTGCGAGCGATCTTTGAGCCGTTGTTCTCGCTGTTCGAGGCCGGTTCCGGCGAAGAAGCTGTCGAGATTGTTGAGGGTGAGCATGTCGATCTGATTCTAATCGACATGAATATGCACAAGCTGACCGGACTCGAGACTGTTCGCATCGTCAAGCAAATCGACTCCAGCCTGCCGTGTATCCTCTGCACATCGGACGCGACTGACGAGCTTCGTGAGCAGGCTCGCGAGGTCGATGTGTGGTCGGTTCTGGCTAAACCTGTCCGTAAGCGAGAACTTTTGACCAATGTGTCATCGGCGATCGATTCCACTTACGGCGGTCCCGATGTATCCTCTGCGGCCGGTTCCATGAACTGATGATGAGTAATCGGACTTCCTGATTCATCAGTGAGTGTGCAGGCTGATTCGACTTCGGAGGCATCATACGTCCGGCTGTCATCTCAAAAAACTGAAGAACGCGATATGGCATTGCTCACATTTCAAGTTCTTGAAGGCATGGAACGTGGCCGGGTTCTTGCCGACCTGCTTCCCCCGATCACGATCGGTCGAGAAGAGGACAACGCCGTTCAGCTTAACGACGAACGCGTCAGCCGCTTTCACGCCAAAGTCCAGGAAGATGGCGGGCGAGTCATTCTGACGGATCTAGAGAGCACCAACGGCACTCGAGTCAATGGTCACCCGATCCAGATGCATGTTCTGCGGATTGGTGACCAGGTTTCAATCGGACGCTGCCTGTTGCTTTTTGGAAGTGCGGACGAGATCGAGCAGCACATTCAGGAACGAAAGGATCTCGTCAAGGAATCACCTGGCGGAACAATCTCGTTCGAATCAGACGAGTTCGGCTTTTCCGCTGGTGGCTCACGAGACGCTGACGAGGACCTGCCGCGACTCTTTCCTGATGGACCACCTGAGCTACCGGGAGATCTTATGCCGCTGCAAGTGGCACAAACATCCGACCTGCTGGCACATCTCCACGACAGACTGCGATCGGTGATCGAAGCTGGAAAATCTACGCCAACAGAGGGTGACGAAAAGCAGCCCTTCAAGATGGACTGGGCCGCCTGGCAACGGTTGCTGCAGCTTGAGATGGATATTGCAACATACCTGAAGAAGCTGATCGACCCGTCCAGCGACGACGAATAACCCCATCGTTTGTCTAAAGTGACGAACGACTTTGGTTTTAAAAACTGCGAGGCAAGCCTCTCCGTGTGCTACGGATTGGTAATCCGGCGTATCAGTCGATGCGAAATTATCCGGCAACCTGTGATCTGCTTGAGTAGTGACTGTATCGAGGATTTGAGCGATTTCGCAAAAACAACAGCGACCGCTCGGGTATCGGAAGTTAAGGCGGCAAGTTCCTTCGCTTCGCCGATGCCAATAATCGTAGCCGCGCTGGTTGGTGAGTTCGTCGCCGGAAACCCTCCAGGTTTCTTCGTGCGCGACACACCGCAACGTTGAATCACACGACCGACTACAGTTGCTCCGAGCCGAATTAACATCGTGCACCCGCGATGTCGGCCTCGCTGACGTTCATGTCCCGAGAAACTTTATTTGGACTTTGCGGTATAACATTAGTGATGTCCCGGTTCCCAAGGTTCGCTTGGGTCTGCTTCCAGCAAGTCGTCCTTATTTTCAGCGCCGTGGTAGAGGCCGATCAGGTCGTAGTCCTGTCGGTCAACGATTTCTACGGGAATCAAGTCGCCAATATTGATTCCTTCGCCGGTCACGTAGATGTTGCCGTCGATCTCCGGTGCGTCTGCGAAAATGCGGCCAACGTACACGTCTTCTTCAACCTGGCTGTCGATGATGGCGTCGAGTTCGTAGCCGATCAGCGAATCGCCGAACTTGAACGCGATCTCTTGTTGAATTGCCATCAGCTCGTCACGACGAGCTTCTTTGACTTCTTCAGGAAGATGGTCTTCGAGTTTCACTGCCGGAGTGCCGGGTTCCAACGAATAAGTGAATGCGCCCATTCGCTCGAAGGCTGTGTTCCGAACGAATTCTTTGAGTTCCTCAAACTGTTTTTCGGTCTCGCCGGGGAAGCCGGTGATGAATGTTGTGCGAAGAACCAGGTTGGGAATCGTCGCTCGCAATTTTTCAACCAGTTCGATCGTCTGCGCACCATTCACGCGTCGCTGCATTCGCTTCAGCATGGTGTCGTTAATGTGCTGAAGTGGCATATCCAGGTACGGGATAATTTTTTCAGATTTTGCGATGGTCTCGATGATGTCGTCTGTAAAGTTGACTGGGTAGAGGTACATCAGGCGGATCCAGTCGAGGCCTTCGACCTTCTCTAACTCTTTCAGCAAGGCATTCAGACGAACTTCGCCGTACAGGTCCATTCCATAGTAGGTCGTGTCCTGAGCAACGACGATCAGTTCCCGGACGCCGTCCTCGACAAGTTCTCCAGCTTCCTGCACGACCATTTCGATTGGCTTGGTGACATGCTTGCCCCGCATCGACGGGATGGAGCAAAATGTGCAGGTTCGGTCGCAGCCTTCGGAAATCTTCAGATAGGCAAAGTGCCCCGGTGTGATTCGCAACCGAGCCGTATCGTCCAGTGCTTTGATCGGCGCTGGCCGAAACAGCTCTCGCTGCTCTCGTGCTCCGCCGACCAGTCGGTCTGCCACTCGATGAATTTCGTCGCGGCCGAAAACTCCAACGATATGGTCGATCTCGGGCATCTCTTCCAGCAGTGAACTGCCTACGCGTTCGGGCAGGCAGCCAGCAACGATGACGCCTTTGGTTCGTCCCTGCTTCTTGAGGTCGAGCATTTCCTGGATAACCGACTTTGATTCTTCACGCGAGCTTTCGATGAAGCCGCACGTGTTGACTATGACGAAGTCGGCTCCGTCCGGTTCGGAGACCAGCGAGTAGCCGTCCAGAGCCAAAGTGCCGAGCATCTTTTCGCTATCGACCAGATTCTTCGGGCATCCGAGGCTGACGAACGCGTAGTTGCCTTTGATGAGCTGTTCACCCGATCCCGTTTCGCCGGGGCGAGTGATCAGGTTGATATCTTCCTGGAACATCGGCATAGCAAAAGCACCTGTGGTGTTTCGTCGGCCAGGCGAAACCCGGTCGTATCTGGAACTCAAATAAAAAAGGAACACTAATCGACGCTGACAGCCACTAATCCATTCATTGGATCAATTAACGGCTGTCAGCGTCGATCAGTGTTCCCATCCTTGTCGGTAAGCACTGCTTGATTCAGTCTGGGCCGGCCTGGCAGCAGTCTACACCTCTTCGCTGCCAGATTCAGCTTCTGAGTCCGGGTTCGGAGCGGAAGTGTTAGAATCTGCTGCCGTAGCGTCGATTGTGCTCTCTGACTTGTCTGAGATGTCTACAACAGTCGTTTCAATGACGATTTCGCTTGGGATTCTCGCCATTGAGGCCAGTTTGTCGTCATCTTCCAGCCGAATGATCCGAACTCCCTGAGTGTTTCGACCAACGACTGAGATGTCGCCAGCTCGAAGCCGCTGGATTTTTCCGCCGGTGGTGACCATCAGAACTTCGTCATCATCGGAAACTGCCAGAATTGCGACGACTTTTCCGTTGCGGGCTGTCGTCCGAATATCTCGGATTCCCTTCCCTCCGCGGTTTTGAGATCGGTAATGGAATCCGCTTCGTTCCGTCCTGTGTTCAGATTCTTCGACGTCAGTTTCGGAAATATCCGCTTCGACCGGAGTCTCATCTTCAGACTCGCCCGCGTCGTCGTCGACCTGGTCAGGAACTGTTCCGCCGAGTCCGAACGGTGTTTGCTTGCCATATCCGTTCTTGCAAACTGTCAGCAGGCACATTTCAGGATTGGCAACAACGATGCCAACCAGTTCGTCGTCTTTCCCTAGTTTGATTCCTCGCACGCCAGCTGTGGCTCGTCCCATCTTTCGGGCGTTGGTATGCGGAAACCGGATCGTCATTCCGGAAGCCGTCGCCAGCAGGACGTCGTCGCCAGGCCCAACCACCACGACGTCGACCAGCTCATCACCTTCTTTGAGTCGGAGTGCGATGATGCCGCCCTGCTTCGGTCGACTGTACTCGCTGAGGGCGGTCTTCTTGACGATTCCGTTTTTCGTCGCCATGAGCAGGAAGTGTTCGTCGTCAAAATCTTTTACGCCAATGCAGTTTTCGACTTCTTCGCCATTGGCCAGGTTCAGAAGGTTGATCAGTGCTCGACCTTTGGCAGTCCGCCCCTGCAGAGGCAGGTCGTAAACTTTCTGCCAGTAGACTTTGCCGAAATTCGTGAAGAACAGCAGCCAGGCGTGCGTGCTTGTGACGAAGAGATGCTCCATCGCATCTTCTTCGCTGTTCTTTCCGCCGGTGATTCCTTTTCCGCCGCGATTCTGAGCCTGGTAAGTCGTGAGCTGAGTTCGCTTGATGTAGCCGCGCGTCGACAGCGTGACGACCATCGTCTCTTCGGTAATCAGGTCGTCCTTGTTGACGTTAGAGAGTTCCTCTTCGCTGATCTCCGTGCGACGCTTGTCGCCGTACTTTGACTTGAGGGTTTCCATGTCCTCGCGAACGACGGCGAGAATGTTCGCTTCGTCGGCCAGGAGCAGCAGGAAGTCAGTGATGTCGTCGAGCAGTTTGTGATACTCGCCTTGCAGTTTTTCCCGTTCGAGGTTCGCCAGCGATCCCAACTGCATTGATACGATGGCTTCGGACTGATTGGGGGAAAGCGAGTACTCAGACTGCGTACCATATTCTTCGGTGTAGTTACGGAAGCCGTCTTCGCCGAGTGCTCGCGCGACCAGTTCAGCAGGGACCAGAATCTTCTGCAGGTCATCCTTGGCCTGAGCGCGGCTGGAAGCGGCTCGAATTGTCGCGATCACCTGGTCAATGTTGACCTGAGCGATCATTAACCCTTCGACCGTGTGTTTACGTTTGCGAGACTCGGCCAGCAGGAACTCGGTGCGACGGCGAATAACGTCGACGCGGTGCCGCAGAAACTCCTGCAACATCTCTTTGAGGTTCAGCGTCTTCGGTCGTTGTCCGACGAGTGCCAGCATGATGACGCTGACCGTTGTCTGCAGCGACGAGAACTGGAACAACTGATTCAGGACGACTTCTTTGTCGGCGTCCTTCTTTAGAACGATGTGGAGCCGAACCTGCCAGCTCGGCGTCTTGCGGTCTGTCAGGTCGACGATTCGCGAGATGCCTTTAACCTTTTCGTCACGAACGAGCAGTTCCAGCTTCTCACGAATTCGGTCGCGGGTGTCGAGATAAGGGATCTCCGTTACCACGATGACGTCGCTGTTTTTTTCAGTTTCATAGTGCGTCTTCGCTCGCAGTGTCAGCGTCGACCGGCCAGTCTGATATCCCTTTCGGATTCCGTAGCGGCCGCAAATGATGCCGCCGGTTGGGAAGTCCGGGCCTGGCAGAACGTCGATGAGCTGGTCGATCGTCGCTTCCGGCTCGTCGATCAGCATGATCACGGCGTCGGCGACTTCCGCCAGGTTGTGCGGCGGAACGCTGGTCGCCATGCCGACGGCGATGCCGGTTGAACCGTTGACGAGCAGGTTCGGAAACTTCGACGGCAGAACGACGGGCTCGGTGCGGCTCTGGTCGTATGTCGGAGCGAAGTCGACGGTGTCGTACTGAATATCCGCCAGCATGTCCGACGCCGCTGCGGAGAGTCTGGCCTCTGTATATCGCATCGCTGCCGCAGGCAGACCGGCGAGCGATCCAAAGTTGCCCTGCTTGTCGACCATTGTCTGACGCATCACCCAGTTCTGGGCGAGACGTACGAGTGTCGGATAAACGGAGCCTTCACCATGAGGGTGGTAGTTACCGCTGGTGTCACCACAGATCTTGGCACATTTAACGCGGTTGGTCGCCGGTCCAAGATTCAGATCGCCCATCGCCACCAGAATGCGGCGTTGTGACGGCTTGAGACCATCGCGAGCGTCTGGCAAGGCTCGCGAGATGATGACGCTCATCGCGTACGTCAAGTACGACGTCCGCATTTCGTCCTGAATATCCAGTTGCTGAATTCGCTCTTCCGGGACCGAAAGATCACCCGACTCACCGTTTCCGACGGACAATGCAGTGTCTCCTTACGCGGCAAAATTTCGTCTCGAATCGAGCCTCGTCTGGCACCGTGACAAGGCACCCGGATCGAAGCATCTGATGGACGCAGAAAACGCCCGGAAACTTGGGGGTTCCCCGAGTTTTCGGGCGTCATTTCAGGCCGTGAATCATAGTGAAATGCAAGTGCTTCCACAACGACTCGAAGCCGTTTGTAAACCTGCAAAACAGTCCCTTCTGAAGTGTGGCAAACTGTGGATTTAACGACCTGATTTCCAGTTTAGATTCGAACGGGATATCCACGCGTGATCCTGAGAGTTGTCAGCCCTCAACGGCCTCACAAGACTACGATCTTGCTCAGCCGCATACGTCATTTTCAGAAAGCGAACGTCCTGTGACTCCATTTAAAAAGATTACTGCCCTTTCAATCGTCGTCGGTGTCTTTGCGATGCTGGCGGTGTATGCCCAGCCGCCCAGACGCGGAGGTCGGGGTGGCGGAGAAGCGTCGCTCGCTCAGCCGTTTGTCGGGATTACGTCCGGCGGGAAAGTTGAACCGGGCCTGTTCAAGATCGAATCAACCGGAGTCACGACGAAGCCGGTTGTCGATGCGGCAAATGCTCTGCTCGACAAACTGAGTGACGAGCAGGTTTCGCGGACGATGTACCCGGTCGACCATATCGAATGGCGAAGTTGGGACAATCGGCACTTCTACAAACGACGCGGGGTCGGCTTTGACGAAATGGACAAAGAGCAACGCGAGGTGGCGTTCGGTCTGTTGAAAGCAAGCCTCAGCGCGAAAGGGCTGAAACAGTCCAAAGACATCATGAAGCTCAACGGGACCCTTGCCGAACTGGCCAGCAACTTTGACGAGTACGGCGAGTGGCTCTACTGGATCACGATCATGGGCGATCCGTCTACGACGAAACCGTGGGGATGGCAGATCGATGGACATCATCTCATTATCAACTATTTCGTGTTGGGCGATCAGGTCGTCATGTCGCCGGTCTTCGTTGGCAGCGAACCGGTTCACGCCACGAGGGGCCGGTTCAAAGGCACGATCGTCATGCAGGACGAACAGAACAAAGGCCTGGCTCTGATTCAGGCTTTGGACAAACGGCAACAGAAGGTAGCCATACTTTCGACGGTCAAAGACGGCAACAACGCGCTCACCCAGGCCTACAAAGACAACGTCAATCTGGATTATGCCGGCATCTCCGCTTCAAAGCTGAACACCAGACAGCAGGCATTACTGCTGGAAGTCGTTCGCGAATACGTCGGCACGATGAACGACGGTCACGCTGCCGTGAAGATGGACGAAGTGAAACGACACCTCGACCGAACCTTCCTCGCGTGGATCGGCGGCACGACCGCAGACAGTGTGTTCTACTACCGGATCCACAGTCCAGTCATTCTGATCGAATTCGACCACGAACGCCGAGTCGCCCCGTTCCGCTCACGCGAACCCACAAAAGACCATATCCACGCCGTCATGCGAACTCCCAACGGCAACGACTACGGAAAAGACCTCTTACGCCAGCACATCGAACAGCACCATAAGCCCGCAGCTTCTTCAAAGTAGAAACTGTCGTTCTAGGCATGCGGTCGAAATAAATTTTCGAAGGTCGCCTGCACGGGAATGTCGAAGATCGCCGGTTCCGATCGAAATCGGGAAGTTATTTCAAATACGTTCCTTAGCTTAGAGGCTGACAAACAACTGCCGTGGGGAACTGAGAAGCACAGCGAATTCAGTTCTTTGTTGGTTTCTTAGCAATAGACTGAGAATCCGAATGCCGTCCAAACGTTCGATCATTGTTCGAAGACTGTTTTGCTCATTCCTCGTTGTTGCGGCGTCTTACGCAACGGCCTATGCCAGGGATGATCTACCACTCAAGCCGAATGTCGTTTTGATTTTTGTCGACGACATGGGATATGGGGATCTTGGTTGCTACGGAAATTTGAAGATCAAGACTCCGAATATTGATCGCCTTGCGGCGTCAGGGCAGCGTTGGACGAGTTTCTATTCTTCCGGCTCGACCTGTGTTCCGAGCCGAACCGGCCTGATGAGTGGTCGGCACCCGGCATTGCTGGGGAAGCAGAAACTCGCTGCTTCGCCTCAGAGCCTGATGGCGGCGATGTTCAAGCGACAGGGGTACGCGACGGCGATCCTTGGGAAATGGCATCTGGCGGGATATCCGAAGGATTTTACGCAGAGCCCGATGCATCCTCTGAAATGCGGCTTCGATTACTACTTCGGAACTCCGGGCAGCAACGACGTTCCAGCGCCCGCCGGAAAGCGACAGACGCGAGACGTTTTCGACGCGTGTGGCAAGTTCACGTTTCAGGTACCGCTGATTCGTGATCGCGAAGTCGTCGAGTTTCCTGTCAACCAGGAACTCTTCACGAAGCGATACACCGAGGAAGCCGTGAAGTGGATTCACGCTCGCAAGGAAGAACGCTTTTTCCTCTACCTCGCCCACAATATGCCGCACGCGCCGGTGTTTGCTTCAAAGAATTTTCAGGGAACGAGTGACGCGGGACGCTATGGCGACGTTATCGAAGAAGTCGATTGGTCGGTGGGAAAAGTTGTCGCCGCATTGAAAAAAGCCGGTGTTGAAGAAAACACACTGGTCGTCTTCACGAGTGACAATGGCCCGTGGTCGATGTTCGGCCCTCACGGTGGAACGGCTGGCCCATTGAGAGGCGAAAAAGGAACATCCTGGGAAGGCGGGTTTCGAGTGCCAGGAATTTTCAATTGGCCGGGCACGATTGAATCATCAACGATCGGCGGGCTGGCCGCGAATCTCGATTTATTCTCAACGTTTGCCACATTGACCGGCGGGGACGAGCCGACTGACAAGCCCGGTTATATCTCGACCAATCTGTCTGGCGTTCTGCTTCGGCAGGAAGCAAGCCCGCGAACTCAGTGGCTGTTCACAGGCGGCAGTGCAGACGCTTTCCGCTCTGGTCGCTACAAGATTCATCTTGCGACGAAGACTCGTTCTTCCGATCCGGACACCCGCAAACGCGTTCATCCTGTGAAGCACGATCCACCGCTACTGTTCAATCTGGAATCTGACATCGGCGAACAAACTAATCTAGCTGATTCGAAACCTGATGAGATCGCAAGACTGCTGGCTGAAATGAAAGCGTTTCGCAAGAACTGACGCGGACGTTTATCGAGACACCCTTGCAGTAACATACTTCGCTACTTGCCAGCCAGTCGTTTCATGTCTGAGAGCAACTCGTCAGGCAGGTAACGATCGACATGACCGGCAGCACGGTTTATCTCGTCGAGTTCCAACGCGCGTCGAGCCAGCCGGGATGCTTCATCTGACGTGCCAGCCAGTGCCAGAGCCTGCGACGTTTCTGCCGTCCATAAAGGATTAGTCGGATACATCTGCAGAGCTTTTTGTAAACCCGTGACTGCTTCAGCGATAGCTTCTTCATTCTGTATCGACGACTCGCGGGCACGAACGAGCCAGGCGTATCCGAGTTCGTGGGCTATCTGCGGACTGTTTGGGGATAGTGCCTGGGCTTGCTCAGCAGCCTGAATCGACTGGTCGAAGTACGTGTGATCGCGGGTTTGCTGCCACTGGTGAAGATGAAACTGCGACAGGTGGATGTACGGTTCCGGTGTCAACGTGTCCGCTTTGGCTGCGGATCTGTAGCTGCTGACGACTGTCCGGGCAGGTTGTCCATTGATTGCGTCGTAGTCGCCGAGTTGAAGTAATGACGTTGTTCGAATCACTGGGCTGAACGCAGTCAGAGTGCAGCCCATTGCGGTCAGTCCAGAGAACAACGCGGCAACCAGCCAGGGAAGGTTCTGGCTTTGCTGGTAGTCTTGGGCAGACACGCTGGCGACCGCCGCTGATGTTGCTGCTTGCGGCTCTTTTTTACCCCCGGCCATTGATTCTTTCTTAGCATCAACGCTCAATACACTCGACAGTGCAAGAGTTAATCCGATCACCGCCGGCATTGCGATTCCTCCAGCGGCAGACAGATGCACGAATATGGCGACCAGAGATGCAGCAACGGCGACCGCCGGTATGGGAAGTTCGACGGGGCTGATGGAAGAAGATGACGATCGCCTGAGCGAAACGTCGATCAGCCCGGCAATGCCCAAAGCCACCATGCAAACAGTGAGCACGCTAAAGGCAAGGCTTCCAGAAAAGAGCCATTCACCAGCCACGATCAAAAGAGCGGCAGCCCCGATTACAGTTCGTATTGACGCTGGCTGAAAACAGTTTGAGTCGTTTCCGCCATCGGCGTTTACGTTCGGCGTCTTTTTGCACGACCGGCAGAGCTGCCAAACGTACCAGCCAATGCAGGCAAGAAACGCCACTAGCCCGGCCAGGCCAACGAGTCCCGCATTCGCCGCCACGTCCAGAATAAACTGATGCGGGTCGGCGATTTCTTCACTCGACTGCGGCAACTTGTGACGAAGGTAATTGTCGCGAAAGTTCCCCGGCCCTGTACCAAACAGTGGATGATCGAGAAACACATCCCAGGCCGATGTCCAATATTCCAAGCGGTAGCTTAGTGAAATCGATGCCTCGGTCAGGACTTCCTTGTCGAGAGCCCCGGTAGTAATCGCCACTCCGGCAAGCAGCGAGATGGTGACGATTCCGATGGCGACAATTGGAATCAGCTTTCGGAACGCCGTTCCAGAATTCGTCCGAATGAAAAACAGACAGATCAAAGCGCCGAGCCCAGCCAGCGTGCCGCCCCAGGCTGACCTGCTTTTTGTGAGAACGAGGCAATAAACCACCAGGAGCAACGTGGTGGTCAGAACGCAAACAAGTCCTCGGTTGTTAAGTTCAGTTGACTGCGAACCTGCCCGACTCGGGAGAAGCACGTTCAACAGCGTGCCAGCAAGAAGCACCACGGCGACTGTCATGAAGCTGGCCAGCGTATTCGTCAGAGCAAAGAACCCCAATGGTTCCCGACTATCGCGAAGCCTTCGCTCAAATAGTTGTTGCGCGGGGCCTGACAACGGGATGCCGAGCGAGACGCATTCTGCTCGCAGTTCCATCTGGCGTTTTGCCCGCTCCTGAGACGGCATGTCTGGCGACGATTCGACCGATTCGAGCTCGGCCATGACTTTGTCATACTCAAGGATGTTCGCCGGATACCAGAATGCAGGCTGCCAGATTCCGTAACACGCCAGTGCTGTTGTGATGACGAGCACTGTTTCCAGGAACCTGGTACGAGACTGCAGTGTTATCGTCTGCCGTATCAGCGAAAATGTGACTGCAACGGCAAGCCACTCCCACAACATATTGGTCGCGGCGCGTTTGTTGCCTTCCGTCAGGATCACTATCAGCGAAGAAAGAATGTGTCCGCTGCAGAGAAACCAGACAGCGATATCCAACTTTTCAAAACGCAGCCGTTCCAGGGCAACTCGTGATTTCCACCAGCAGAATCCCGCGGCCGCGGCGAGTGTCAACGAAGTCAGCCACAGCGTATCTCCTTCAACCGTGCCTTCAGTCGGGCTCATCCAGCGTGCCAGAAGCAGTCCCCACACTATTGCGGCTGAACGGCCGGTGGCTCCTTGAAGCAATGGATCTGCGATTTGGGGTTGGCGCGAACTGTAAGCCTTACTCACTGGTCGATTCCGAGATGACTGTTTCGACTTTGCCATTCGAATCTTCTGAAAGTGAAGACTGCTCCTGACGAACGCTTTCGGCAGGTTGGACCGCGGGACATGCAGTTACAGATACTGCCACAAGTTTGAAACAGTCCGTCAATAAAAACACCCCGGCGGCAAATGCGGCCAGGGTGATGTTGTTAGTTAAGGGTTCTCTGGCTCCGGCGTGAGCTAACCTTCCGACAGGTCTTTGACCGCTTCATCGAAATCGGGATAAAGATTCCACAGCTTGTCCAGGTGTGTGACTTCCAGGACATCCCTGCAGTAGTCTGTGAGTCCGCTGATGCCGAATTTCCCGCCAGGCATTCCGTTGACCCGATTCCAGATCCGAAACAGTACTTCGATAAATGACGAACCGAAAAAGCTGGTGTATTGCAAATCGATCAGCACTCGTGGCGGGTCTCCTGCGGCAGCTGCATCGAGCATCGTCGTGCGGATCATGTCGAGCGATTTTTCATCGAGATTCTCGAATTCAGGTCCAAGACGAATACACGTAACATCGCCTCGCTTCTCTATCGTTGGGCTTTTGTCGGTCATCGAAGGTCTCAATCGTGTGCGTTACACGGTAGGCAGATGTGGGCTTCGGGTTACACTACAGGGCGGACTTTTCAACGCTCGTAGTGACTCATCGCCGGCATCGTAACCCAAGCCGCTCCAAGCAGTTGATACTACTCCCTGCCACTTGAATGTCAACGTCGAGAGCCTTCTCCAGTAAGGCCTCACGTACAATCAGGTCACGTTGAATCGAAAAGTGGAACCTGAAGCTTGGACAGACCGTTGAGCTGCATCTGTGAACACTCGCGTTTCGATCGCTGGGCTTGCTCGGAATGGCGATCTTCCGACTTTCAGGAGCGTCACATGAGTTTTAAATCATTGGATTCAAGGTCGAGCGCAGGCTTCGTATCTGATTTGATTTTCAAACGCACTGCCACGTGCTTCATAAGATGGGGCACTTGCCTACCCTGGTTCAATGCACCCGTTATTCAGGCATGGCTTCCAGCATCACGGAAACATCCAGTTTTCCACCGTCGCGCAAGGTGGTAACTGTGATTGTATCGCCTGCTCGGTATTGGGTGAGTAGATCGAGAAGGTCGCGTGCTGTACGGATTGGATCCTCATTGATCGCCAGAATGCGATCCCCAGCCAGAGTCTCAAGATAGTCACCCCTGCGGATGGGTAGGATTCCGGCTTTGTCGGCCGGCCCCTTAGGGATCACGTGCAGAACGACCACGCCCGGTAGCCTGTTTCGTTCTGCGTCGAATTCTTCTCGAACGACAACGCCCAGCCATGGACGACTGATCGATCCCGTGCGAATCAGATCAGGAACGGCGACGTTTACAAAATCGACCGGGATGGCAAAACCAATGCCGTGTGAACCACCAGACTCGCTGACAATTGCGGTATTTACTCCGATAAGTCGTCCGGCACTGTCGAGCAGCGGCCCACCCGAATTACCTGGATTGATCGCCGCGTCCGTTTGAATGGCATTGTGAATCGTTCCCGAGGCTGTTCCAAATGTTCGGTTCAAACCGCCGATGACACCCGTTGTGAGTGTGTGGTCGAATTCAAAAGGGCTGCCGATCGCAAAGACTTTCTGGCCGACTTTCAGATCGCTCGATTCGCCAACCGCGATTGGTGTTAACGATCGTGGTGGAACGTCGATTTTCAGTACGGCGAGATCGTTTGCAGCGTCGAAGCCCACCAGTCGAGCTGAGTGATTGGAGTTGTCGGCGAGCGTGACGACGGCTCCCTGACCGTCACGGATGACGTGCAGGTTGGTGACGATGTGCCCTTCAGTATTCCAGACGAAACCACTGCCAGTGCCGGCACGCATTTCGCGGACATCCATCGTGAACGCGTTCTGCAGAACGGCGACCGATGTCACGTGCACGACGGCTGGCGAAACCTGCTCGAAAAGTTCAATCGTACTGAGTTCGTCAGCCGCCAGATTGCCTCGCGGAGTGACTGCTCGTGATTGGGCTTTCGCATTGAGGAGCGGGGAATGCCAGAACGCCTGCCGGTAAATCATCACTCCCGTCAGGCCGAGTAGCAGGACCACAAGCCACACATTGACCCGGGAAGTGCCCGGTACATCTGCAGAATAGTGGCGGGACCCGGATGTGCTCATCGTCAACTCAGTCCGTTCGTCTTTTCGTTGAAGTTTTCAATCGCGGTCAGGAATCGAAGGCGATCCTTTTCTGAGATTTCCGCGAATCCGTCAATTATTCCGTCGGTCAGCATTCGCGTACATCGTTCGACGGCCGTGGTGATTTTCTTGAATGCCTGTTCCGGATTCAGCAAGGCCGGACCGCTCGACTCTGCTGCTCCTTCAGTTGATTCCGGCGGCACGCTCGTCGCGCCGGTTTTGTAAGGAGAATAAGCCTGATCGCCACTTGCGGGATCTGCTTCTCCTGCTACGGCCTGAATCTGATTTTCGCTGGCATGACTTTCGTCTAAAGAGTCAGAAGTTGGACGAACGCCGTCCGAATCGCCAAATCCTTCCGGCGTGAGATGCACGATTGGCTCACCAAAGCCGGCTGCGGAAGAGTTTAGATCCAGGTCTGCTTCGGCTTCGACGGTCAGATCTTCGCCATTCTGCATTCGCCGCCAGGCTTTCATCTCCGCGACAGTGGCTGCATTTTCTTCTGCCCATGCCAGGCATTCGGCAGAGTCCGACCATGTCAGAGCTACGTAGAAGTGTGACCATTTGAGCCTGGCGTAGCTGTCAGAGACGTCCGTGAAGGATTCCCACACACGGCGACGCTGATAAATCTGGTCGCCACTGAGTCCGACCAGTGCTCCAAAGTCAGCATCAGTCCTTCCACGCGAGTACCGGCTTGTCCACTTAGTGGCACATTCACCGACTGTCCAGTTGCAACTGCTTAGTGCAATCTGGGCGGTTGAAATCAGTTCCTGCTCGGTTTCCTGAACGTCGACGACAGTGCTCATGCGACAGCCTCTCTGCTGAAACATTTTCGATAAAAAGTATGGCGTAATTGCGTCAGCCCGGATTTCCTCACACTGAGGAATGCTCGACAGGCGTTACTGTTTGCCATCAACATCGAAAGGAGATTGAAGAAATCAGAAGTGATTGTCGGCGGCTCAACAACTACTACCGAGCGTCGCCAGAAAACGAGAGAAGGAATCCGTTCCCTCGAGCGTCTGAAGTTCAGACGAAAATCGAGCACAGGTTCAACTGCAGTGGCTTCACTTCGGCAAGCCGAAGCATCCATGCCGGGCAGTCAAACCCGGACCTCCGTGATGATTCGCTGTTTCCAGCGGAAGACTCGAATAGCTCCTGCCGAGTCTTTGGTCTACTTCTGTAAGTCGCGGTGTATTTTATCACGCCCGAATGGGCGGCGGGATACTATCGCGTCGCCACGATGTTTTCCAGGCGAAGTAGACAGAGTTTCTCAACATTATATCGACTCCCGTTTCGACGTCCGGAGTTTCGGGTTAGCTTGCCTTTGCAACTGCGCGATCATGGAGCATCATCGATCTTCAAAGAAGTTGGTTTCGACAATTTATAAGCGATGATTTCTCGCGCTGACGTACAGGATGATCGTTCACGCGATTGTCTCGACGCGTTGAGGGCCGCGCATTGCCGATTCGCTGTTCCGCAGCGCATACTCATGTATCAATAGCAACGGGTTTCTCCACCGTGATTCACGACATCTGCCCGACGTGCAGGCATATTCTGGAAAGGTCGTCATGAAAAAGTCTCGTCGCGTACTTTGCTTCTTCGCAGTCCTGGCTGTCGGATTCCTGCTGCTGAATTCAGCATCGCAGGATGCCACTGTTTCTAATGCCAAAGCGGACGTTCTTTCTGAAGATGGAAACAGGCAGTGGTTCAAAGGAAATCTGCACACGCACTCGCTCTGGAGCGACGGTGACAATTATCTCGAAATGATCGCGCTGTGGTATCGAGATCGTGACTATGACTTTCTTTGCTTCACAGACCACAACGTGCTTGCTCAGTCAAAAAATCGTTGGGTTGATATCGCGAAGAAGCCAACCGGCAAAGACGCACTCAGGAAACTCAAAGAACGATTTCCAGAAGGCTGGGTCGATGAGCGACTCGTTGATGGACGCACCGAAGTTCGCTTGAAGACATTCAGCGAAGTCAACGCAAAAGTCGGTCAGCCCGGAAAGTTTCTGCTCATCCAGGGAGAAGAAGTCACCGATCGATTCGGGAAGTATCCCGTGCATCTGTGTGCGGCGAATGTCAAAGACCTGATTCCGCCCATGAGGGGCGAGAGTGTTTCGGAGACGATTCAGAAAAACGTTGACGCTTTGATTTCGCAGCGTGAACGAAGCGGGCAGTCGATGATGATTCATCTCAATCATCCAAACTTCGGCTACGCAGTGACGGCCGAAGACCTGATGCGTATTCGCGGCGAGAAATTCTACGAAGTCTACAACGGTCATCCGGGAGTCAATAACTCTGGCAACGAGGAACACGCATCGACGGAGCGAATGTGGGACATCATTCTCACCAAACGGCTGGCGGAACTTCAGTTGCCAGTGATGTATGGCCTGGCGACGGACGACGGTCACAATTATCACGGCATTCCGAGCCGCAAGAGTGAACCCGGTCGTGGATGGGTCATGGTTCTTGCAGCGGCCCTCGACCCCGAATCAATGATTCCAGCAATGGAACGCGGTGACTTTTATTCGACCTCGGGTGTCACCCTTACCAAAGTCGAATCGTCCAGCAGAGGCCTGTCTGTAGAAGTACAAGCCGAAGCCGGCGTCGATTACAGGATTGAATTTATCGGGACGGACTCCGGATACGACAAAACATCCAAACCCGTACTGGACAAAAACGGCAAAGCGATCCGAGCAACACGTCGGTACAGCAAAGACATCGGCAAGCTTCTGGCTGCTCACGACGGGCCGTCAGCAAGCTATACATTCACTGGGACAGAGATCTATGTCCGAGCGCGGATCACATCGAGCCGCAAGCATCCCAACCCATCTGAAATCGATGACTATGAACAGGCATGGGTACAACCAGCAATCGGACCAGCCGCCGTTCAAGCTGTGAATTGATTTGCGACACGGGTCGTCCGACACCAGTATGGCTGCTGTTTCACTGAAGCCGAACCACAGATTCAGGTCGTGACACCAGCCTTCGAATCCGGTTAATATCGAAGGTTCTGTCTTCGTTCAAAGTGTTCGAAATCCAGCCTTGAGTACCTTCTATTCCCGTTTGTCATGCCTGGTCGCCAAGCTACAACGACTGCCTCGTCGCCATTCTCGATGCGGCACATTCATCGCCGGGCTGTTCTCCAGGCTGGCGTTTCAACTTTGGCTGGCCTGTCCAGTGGGGCGAGTGTTGAGGCTGTAACGTCGGGAAGCGTCAACGCGAAGCCGGCCAAAGCCTGCATTTTCCTCTTTATGTGGGGAGGACCTTCGCAGCTCGACACGCTGGATATGAAGCCGGATGCTCCGGCCGAAGTTCGAGGCGATTTCAAACCAGCATCGACGACCGTCCCCGGTTTGCAAATCTGCGAACACTTCCAGCATCTTGCTCAGCTGATGGATAAGGTCGCTGTCATACGATCGTTGACACACAACGACCCGGCGCATCTTTCCAGCGCTCATGCCACGTTGACCGGTCACCTTGCACGAGTCAGGCCGTCCGACGCAGAACCGCCCAACGAGACCGACGCACCGCATCTTGGCTCAGTCCTTGCTCACCTTAGAGATCAAAATCGATTCAAAGGGTTCGCTGGCGCAGAATCGAGCTTACCCGGCTTCGTAACAATGCCGTGGAAGGCGTATCACCCGGCAGCTCCTGGAGGACAGGCTCCAGGGCAGCACGGCGGATGGCTGGGGCGAACGTTCGATCCGTTTTTGCTGACGGGGGATCCGAACGCGGATAACTGGTCGATTCCAGCCTTGCAGCTTCTGGATGGGACGTCGGCCGGGCGTCTGACCTCTCGACAGCAATTACTCAGCACCATCGAGCGGCAACAACGAAGTCTTGCAGAATCTGGCGCGGGCCGAACGATGACGTCGCACCAGGCGAAGGCCGTTGATTTTCTGACGTCACAAAAAGTTCGTCGGGCGTTCGACCTTAAGCACGAATCTGCTGATACACGCGACCGATATGGACGCAACATTCACGGTCAAAGCGTTCTACTTGCCCGCCGGCTGGTCGAGCACGGTGTCCCAATGGTTTCAGTGAACTGGCACAACGATGGCCAGAACTTTTGGGACACACACGGCAACAACTTCAACAGACTCAAGAACGATTTGCTTCCCCCGTCCGACCGAGCGTTGTCAGCGTTGCTTGACGATCTGGATGAACGAGGTCTGCTGGACGAAACCTTGATCGCCTGGGTAGGCGAATTTGGGCGCCGGCCGACGATCACCGCTGGAAATGCCGGGCGAGAACATTGGCCCAACTGTTACAGCGGCATCCTTGCCGGAGGTGGAATTCGAGGCGGGGCAGTTTTTGGAGCAAGCGATGCTCAAGGCGCCTATCCAGCAGAATCCCCGGTTTCACCTCAGGATTACGTGGCAACGATGCTACGCGCATTGGGAATTCCCCAAAACGCCGCACTGCGAGATCGCCAGCAAAGACCACATCGGGTGTACGCTGGGATGCCGATCGATTCGTTGTTCTGATTGATGTGCTTTCTGACCAGTCTGCGGTAATAGACGTCGCGGCAAGAACTCGGCCGATCAGATTGCGTCATGTTTAAAGAAAAAACGCCGCAACATCACCTGTTGCGGCGTTCTCATTGCTGGCGACGAATTTTTGCAGGAAGCGGCGTCAGCCACCCTTCGACTACTCGTCTTTGGCTGGTGCTTCAGTTTCGGCAGGTGCTTCACCTTCAGCCGGTACTTCAGTTTCAGCCGGTGCTTCAGTTTCAGCCGGTGCTTCAGTTTCAGC
>CALGTK010000348.1 GCA_937904325.1 uncultured Planctomyces sp. | reverse complement strand
TTCCGGATTAACTCGGACAGTGTTGCGAACGTTTCGGCGTCGTGGCCAGGCACGTACGTGATCGCGTTGATTGCTGCTCTCTGAATCAGCTCTGCCGAATTTGCGCCCAACTCGAATGTAGCAACTTCTTTTGGAGCCTCGTTGTCTCTTGCCTGAAATACAGACTTTCTTGAAGAGTCCATCGCCGTCAACCAGAAGCCTTTCAGTCGATCAACGTAACTTCCGTTGTTCTCACTACGTGTCCAGATGCGAATCGACTCGACGGGAACCTCACGCCCAAGATCCACTTCCCACCAGGGATCACGTGAACTGCCTTTGGTGTGAGTCTGGCCGCCCTTTCCGTAGCTGCCATCCTTGTTACCGTCGATCGCTCGCGCCGCAACTCCACCGAAATCAGTACTGGACTGCCGTGCCGTGCCTTGGCGAGCGACGTTCTTCCCTTCGCTCATCACTTCAACTTCAGCCAGCGTCAACACTCGCCCTCTGCCGGGCAAAGCGATTCGAATGTACCGGGCAGTCGCCCCCTTCTCTTCCTCAGCCACTTTGGCGAGTTTTCCAGGCAGATGGTGGAGCAACGGCTCAACTCTCGAATGCAGCGATCCACGAAACTGGGCATCAGGCATGATCTGAACGGCGTCAAGAAAATCCCGCAACGAACGGGTGGACTGTTCCGCAAGTGCCCACGCTTTGTCGACTGACTGATCGGCAGTAACAAGGGCGACATACCCGATCTTTCGGGTAATTGATCGCTTTGCCTGGCGAGTCCATTTCTCAAACTGAGCCCGTGAGCCAACGATCTCTGATGGCTCCCGCCGACTGAGCATCAGTACCAGATCAAAGATTACCTGATTGGCTCCAGCGATATCGTTGCCGTCGACGGACTCGATCGCGCCGATCAGTTCGGCGAGTTCGTTGGAATTCTTCTCAGCGGCCAGCCCTGCGAGAGCAACTCCTCGCTGCTGTTCACGAATTCCCGGCCGAGTCAGCATCGCCAGGTAAACCGGCGCAGACTTCGGCAATTTACTGAGATCGGCCGTTGGGATACTTCCGAGGATGTAGTCGATGCCCGCAGGGTTATTGGAGGCAAAGGCTTCACCAGCGCTGATCGCTGATTTCCAGACCGGCTCCAATCCTCGGATCACTTCTTCTAAAGCGTAGTCGATGTAGTAGTCCCGTTCGTGCTTAACCGCCTGTAGAGCCACTTCGGCAGCCGCGGAAGTATTAACCCAGGAGGCTGCTCGAATCGCTTCAAGTCGAACTCGAGGATGTTTATCGTTCACAGCCTTGTCCAGCCACTCGATGACTTCGTTGTGCGAGAAGAGGTCACGCCAGTGAGAAACCACTCGAACGGCCGCAGCACGCGCACGTGCGTCTTTCGAATTCAGCCGACCTTCCAGCAGTGATCGACTGAAGGCTCGTATCTCCACCTTTCTGTTAGCGGCTGTGTTGTGATGCTGGCAGACCCACAACGCTTCGAGCAGGTTGTGCTCGTAACCGTTGTCGGACGCATTCAACCTCTTAACCCAGTCCGCTAAAGCAGCAGCAACGTCGTTTGCGGGAAACTCCCGCAGCCGAATACGCGTTCGATGGCGAACGCGGTCTTCCGGAGATTTCAATTGCTCAAGTAATTCACGTAGTGAGAGCTTCGTCAGGTCCTGATTCTTCAACAGCGGACGCCCGGGGTAAGTGATCCGCCAGATCCGTCCGTGAGTGTGATCGCGGTTGGGGTCGCGAAGATTGTGCTGCATGTGACCGACCAGCGGATTGAACCAGTCGACAATGTAGAGCGCTCCGTCCGGACCAAACTGAATGTCGGTCGGTCGGAAGTTGCGGTCAGATGAAAAAAGTATCGGCTCGATCTCTTCGCCATCGAATCCGGAACCTGCGTCCTTAACCGTATGCTGTAAAACTCCCTGAAAACCAATGCAGTTATTCAGGAGATAGTTGCCCTGCGCTTCCGGCGGGAAGTGTCGACTGGAGACGAGTTCGCAACCGGCTGTCGGTCGAACTCGCTTCTTGAAGAACTGATTCATCTGCTTGCGATAAATAAACTTGAACGGGCCAAAGTCATCCTGTCCGGAAAAATTCTGAGTCCGCATCGAAAATGCTGTTCCGAAGTAATTCGCACCACCCGAAGCGTCGGCAACGAAGTTCTGCCCCCAGCGATCCCAGCAGTGGCCCCATGGATTCGCAAAGTTGTATGACACGAATGTTTCGAGTTTCTGTCGAGTCGGGTCAAACCGATAAACCGCACCATGTCCGTTTCGAGTCGGACCGTATGGCGTCTCAACCTGCGTGATATGGAACGTTCCTTCGTGCATGTAAACGCCGCCGCCCGGCCCCCAGACGAAAGCCCCAATCGCGTGGTGACTGTCACCAGAATCGAAGCCACCCATCACAATGAGTCGCTCGTCCGCTTTGTCGTCGCCGTCGGTGTCAATCAGGTGAACAAGGTTCGGCTCCTGAGCAACGTAGGCTCCGCCGTCGCCGACTTCGAATCCGGTGGGAAGATGCAGACCGTCCGCAAAGACTGACTGTTTGTCCGCTGTGCCGTCGCCATCCGTGTCTTCGAAGATGAGCAGTTTGTCGTCGGGTTTATTGGGTGGCTGATACTGCGGATAGCTCGGCATCGTGGCGACCCAGAGCCGCCCTTTCGCGTCAAATGTGAAGTTGACCGGGTTTTCGAGATCCGGAAACTCAACTTCCGATGCAAACAGATTGATCTCGTAGCCATCAGCAACAGTGAACTTCTTGATCGCTTCTTCCGGTGGCAGAATACTGACCGCGTTCATGAAGTTCGTCGGAACGTCGTAGAGCTGGCGAGTGCCACTGTAGTCAACCGGGTCGGGCATCGGCTTGCCTTCGGCTGCCGCCCAGATCCGCTTGTCGACAACTGCACACATCTCGTCGAGTTTGCCTCGTTCGTTCTCAAGAACATACTCGTCGGTAAACGGTGGGTTGCCGTTATCACGCCTCGATCGACCACCGTAAATGTAAAAGCCGTTCACTGCTCGGTAGCGATGAAAATACTGGAAGTCCTTCTCAGCAATTTCGGCCATCAGCTCTTTTGAGATCGCCGATTGCGGAGCTGACTTTCCGAATGCAGCCTTTGCAAAAGCAGGTGCGAAGACTTTGTAGCCCCCTTCACTCAAGTGAATTCCGTTGAATGTCAGCGGTTCGTTGTTCGCTCCGTAGAGTTCAAGGCTCAACGAGAACAGATCAATGAACGGCGTCTCTGTTTCCGAAGCGACCTTTGCCATTGTCTTTGTGTAAAGCTCGAGGCTCGGGTTCGAAACAGAACCATCGGGTAAGTTTGAATTATTCAGATTTTCGTGGGCGATCGGTGAACACAGTACGACCTGCGGTGCACCATCTCCCGAATAGTTCTGCGTGGCGGTGTGAGCGATGAAGTCTCGTAGTTCCTGTTCGAAGGTCACCAACCCGGCTTCACCGTTAAACGATTCCGCAAACCCGAAGAATGCAAAGATGACGTCAGCTCGGACCAGGGTGAGATGCTTGTCCGGCTCTCCGAAGTCCAGCGAGCGAGGTCGGAAACGAACTTCGTCAGCTGTGAATCCCTGGTCACGAACAGCCAGATTCAGCTCAGGATGCAACGCGTGAATCTGAGCTTCGATATACCCGAAGTACTGCTCACGTTCAGCAAACGCGCCGCCAATAAAGACGACGTTGTCGCCCTTCTTCAGTTGAACAACTCCAGCAGCACCGGCAGACGTCGCAAGACCGTGAGAAACTATCGCCACAATGGCGACACTGAGCACCGACAAACGGTCCAGCAGGCTCTTCATCACAACAACCTTCCTGTGTGGATCAAATATGAAATCGGGACCGTCTAACTCAGCCGGATTTTTCAGCGAACGGAAAGTCAGATGAATGCCTGAGGATCAGGTGCAGCATTTACTCTAGCGACCCTGACCTGACACCGACAATGATTCCGAAGATGCCCGACTGCTTGCATCAACGTCGGCTTACGCAACAATCCCGTCAGCGATTTATTCGGTTCCGATTACTGCACAACAAACGTCAACTGTGAGTTCCGATGTCAGCTGAATCCACGCCCAAAATACTGACGCGGCTGCCGTGGCTCGACGAGTTAGTCAACTATTTGAAGACACACGAAGATGATCTGTGGAGCTGGTTCTCGACGGAGACTGACCGCGAGAAACAAGCTGAAGCCGTACGACTGGATTTGCTCCGTACGACCTACCGGATCGATCGAGAATCACAAAAGCAGCTTTACGAAATGGCAGAAGCCGTCGCCGGAACGCTCGGTATCGACGCGCCGTTGACGATCTACCAGGCGCAGCAGTCTCCAGTTCTCAATGCTACGCTGAAGTTCGTTCCGAGCGAGATCCACATCGTGCTGCACGGTCTGCTGCTCGAAACACTCGACAACGGAGAACTCAAGGCACTGCTCGGCCACGAACTTTCACACTACCTGTTATGGACCGAGTGGGGTTCCGAGATTCTAATCGCCCACGAAATCCTTCTCGGCATGCTGAACGATCCTCGCGGCGACGAGGTGCACCTTGAAACCTACCGGAGGCTGCAGCTCTTTACGGAAGTCTTCTGCGATCGCGGCGGGCTGCTCGCCTGCGGTGACCTGGCAACCGCTGTTCAAGTCGAAGTCAAGATGCAGACCGGCCTGAAAGAAGTCGACGCCGAAAGCTACCTTCACCAGGCTGAAGAAGCCGCTTCAAAAAACGACGACGGAACACTAGACACGATCATAACTGAAGGGTTCTCTCATCCCGAGGCGCTCTTACGAGTCCGCGCGATCCAACTTTGGAATTCGACCACCCTGCCAGAAAACAGCGAGAATGCCTCCACCGTCGAACAAACCATTCGACGCATGATCGAAGGGCCTCTTTCTCTGGAACAGATCGATCTTCCCGGCCAACGATATCTCACCGAAGTGACGAGACAACTCATCAGCGAGATTCTCGAACCGGCATGGATGAAGTCCTCTGAACTTGCCATGTCTCACGCGAGACTCTTCTTCGCCGACATCAATTGTGCATCTGCGACATCACCAGCCGAAGACGCTGCGTCACCATTCAACATTGCCACAATCATTGCGAACGGCGATGAAACGCTCCCCCGATATTTCAGCAGCATCCTTCTCGATTTTGTAACGGCAGATCGGGACATCCAGAAATCAGCCCTGGCATGGGCAACTCAAAAGGCTGACGCATGGGACATCGCTGAATGCTTCGCGGAGTTTGCAACCAAGGAACTCAAACTACGAAAAAAGCAGTTCCGGCAGATCCGCACAGATGCGGAGTCACTGATCAAAAATGCCGAGACATCACGTTCGGCGACCTGACACAAACGCGTTGCGGCAGAACCTCAGCGGAGTGAGTCACAAGATGGCCTCATCGCTTGCGCGTCTGCAACTAGCCGAGTAACCCGCAGAAACGGTCCGGGGCAGGCAGCCGATCGCCTTCAGCTTATTGCTCCGCACTTGAGCTGACTTCGTCGGACCAGCCGCTTTTCGAAACCGCCGCTGCGATCACAACTGCAGCTTCTTCGACCCAAATGTCAACCGCCCCCGACCGTCGACACTGATTGACGTATACAAGGCTTCTTCCGTTGAAGCCAAACGTCTGCAGTGGACCAGTTGACGGCAATGTCATGCTTCCTTCGGTAATCGTTGAAACCCGCACAGGCCGCACGCAAATTCCGCGTAGCCGCAGGTTGGTAGTCGATATCCTGCGGCTTCACCAGCGCAATCCGACGGTTGCTCATAGCCGTTCCATGCGGCTCGGCGAAGTGGCTGACGCCCGCAGCCGATCCCCCATCCGAATCTCCTGGTCAGCTCTGTTCATCAAAGCCTGGGCCGAAGTCAGCAGCCGTCACCCTGTCATCCGGCAAACCTGGCGAAGCTGGCCCTGGGGACACATTTTCCAGCACCGAGAATCTGTCGTCAATCTAGCTGTCAACCGCCAGCACGCGAGCGTGAACTGGCTGTTCTGGGGGCTCGTTCGCTCACCCGAGTGGCAATCGCTTGTCGATATTCAGTCAGCCATCGACGCATTCAACGATGCTCCACCCGCGTCTCAGTTTCAAAAGCAAATAAAACTCGCCGCGCTGCCAACATTCGTCCGTCGATTTATATGGTGGTGGAACCTGAACATCGCCGGAGAGAAACGCGGCAAGCGGCTCGGCACATTCTCCCTGACGAGCGTGTCTGGCCGCGGAACAGAAATTCAGCATCCGCCAACGGTGATGACAACCGGCCTGACATTCGGACCACTCGACCACGTCGGCCGCATGAAAGTCACGGTGGTCTACGACCATCGACTGATGGACGGCTCATTCATCGCCGACCGCTTGCTCGATCTGGAACAACAACTGACCGGGTCAATCCTCGCCGAACTCCAAAACATCAGCCACCTGGAACAAGATTTGAAATCAAGTAGAGAGACCTGCTGCGACAGACACGCCGCATGACAACCCGAATTTAAAACAAATTGTCCAACCACAGAGCTCTTAGCGAAAATATAAACCTGACTGCCAGAACAACTCCGCGACTTCCATGCTCTCTGTGGCTTTCTTTTGAACAACCATCAACGTCCGGTCATCCATGATTTCTCCTGAATCATCATCCTCTGCTCCCCCCACAGTCAACGGTCGGCTGCGCGACTTCTCTGACGATCCAATCGGATGCATGCGCCGGCTTCAGAAAGAAGCTGGGAACCTGGTCGCTCTGGAGCAGGACGGACAACAGATCGTCATTGCGATCGGCGCAGACCTCAACCGGCAAATTCTCACTAACGGCGATCAGTTTCATTCTCAGTTCTTCGCGCTTCGCGGCCCAAAGAATTCCGCGCAACGACGGCTGACGTCCGGACTGCTCAGCATGAACGGCCAGGAGCACCTGCAGCAGCGACGTCTAATGAAGGGGGCGTTTGAGAAAAAAGCCATCCCCGGTTACTCACAGATGATCGGCCACCACACGCAGGACATGCTTAGCGACTGGCAGCCCGGCAGGACACGAGACATCTCGAAAGACATGACGGACCTGATGCTGCGAATTTCCAGCTCGATGCTCTTCGGCATGAAAGAGCCGGAACTTGCTCTGGAAATCGGCGGCATGATGGAACGCTGGATCAGGATGAATCAGGAGATCGGCATTGTCGCCCTCGTCCCCGACCAGGATTTCTTTCCTCGCTATCAGGAGATGCTGACCTTCGCCGAAAAACTGGAAGAACGAATTCTCGCAATGATCAGCAGCCGGTCCTCAAATGCGGCGTCATCGGGCCATGACGTGCTTTCGCTGCTGCAGCGAGCGAAGCAGACCGGTGCACCCATGACAGAGTCGCAGATGGTCGGCCAGGCCGCTCTGGTCTTTGGCGCATCGCAAATGACGACCGCTCACACACTGACGTGGACGCTGTTTCTGCTCGCCCAGCACCCGGAAGTAATGCAGGAACTCGTTGACCAGATTTCCGACAAACCGGAATCAAACCTGCGAATCAGCCCGCCAGAGGCTCCCACCGGCATCATGCCAGCGAATTCGACCAGTGTGCTGGACAGGGTGATTCGAGAAAGCATGCGCGTCCTGCCAGCATCCGCCTATTCGCAACGAGTCACTAACGGCTCGACCGAATTGAACGATGCGCTGCTAAAGCCAAACTCGCTGGTCATCTTCAGCCAGTTCATGACGCATCGCAACGAGCAGTTGTTTCCGTCGTCCAGCAAATTCCACCCGGACCGCTGGAAAACGATCCGTCCGACCGGCTACGAATATCTGCCATTCGGCGGCGGTGCCAAACTCTGCCTGGGCGCTACCCTGGCAATGTCAATCCTGAACATCGTCCTACCCATGACCCTGCAGAAAGCCGGCCTGCAGGTTGTCCCAAACACAAGAGTCAACGGCCGAGTCATCTCAACGATGTTCTCCCCGGAATTTCCACTCCCCGTCACACTGCTCGAACCAGGTACCATCGCCGACACATCGTCATTAATCGGCAACATCCACGACCTGGTCACCTTCCCCTCGCATGCTTCTCAACGCGCCGCCGCGTAATACTTTAACCTGATCAACTCGATCAAATGCGTCAGCAATCACCTGATTCAAGAACTTCATTCGAGTGAAATTGATCCAATGCTAGAGTGATCAATGCATCGTACACTTCCATCGCCTCGCCTGTTGCTTTGGCTGTGACCTCGAACTCACACTGTAGAACTCATGATGGGTGCATTAAGAAACCCACATCACAAAGCCTTTGCCGTCGAGCTGATCCCAGTTGCAGTAAGGAGAAATTCCACGCCGTTTCGAACGCTTAAGATTCAAATACGCCTCTAACTGATGACTTCCAATTATGAGCAAACGATACATCTTGCCGCATGGCTATAACTGAAAACTGCTGTGTGCCTGACATAACTCAATAAATTTTTCTGCACACCGCATTTCTAACAGAAACCGAGAGGAACCTCCGGCTTCAACAAATCCTCAGATCGCTCAGAGCAGTTCCTCGCACAACCTTCACATAGCACTACTTACGGATGTCGTAGCAAAGGAGTGCGTTCTGATCGCGGGCGTAGAGGAGACCATCAACGATGACCGGATGTGGCCAACTCTTGCCGTTGTTGGTTTTCAGTTTAAACGAGCTCTTCAGACGGTACTCTTCAGGAGTCGCTTCGATCAGAGCCATTGTTCCATCTTCGTAACGGAAGTAGAGGTGTCCATCGGCCAGCAGGATGGCTGCTGAACCCCTGCCTGGACCTCGGCCGCCCGACCACACTTTTTCTCCGGTCGTGAACTTAATGCACAATGGAAATCCGCTGTTGTGCCCGTGGCCGCAGTAGATGTGGTCAGCGTAGACGATCATCCCGCCGTGATGATTCTGCATCTTCTTAGCGTCGAGAAAATACTTCTCTTCGACGAACACGCGGTCAGCTTCCTTTTTGACCTGCAGCAGCGCAGCTCCAGTGCCATATCCGGTCGAGCAGAACACGCTGTCTCCTTGAACGAGCGGCGTGGAAATGTTGGCAGTCCCGTTTGCAATGCGGTTGTATGACCAAAGCTGTTTACCATCTTCAGCGTCGAGCGAAATCACTCCCCGGCCTGTCAACTGAACGTATTGTTTAACGTTCCGTGCATTGCTGATCACAATCGACGAGTAGCCCGCTCCGTCTTTGCCTCGCTTGCCGATGTCATCCGGCATGGCGGACTTCCAGATTACATCGCCGGTTTTCTTGTTGAGCGCCACGACGACTGCGTCTTTAGCTCCGGGCGTACAGACCAGTCGATCACCATCGATCAGCGGAGATTCGCTGTACCCCCAACCCGACATCATTCTGCCGCCGAAATCTTTCGGGAAATCTTTTTGCCAGGCGATCTCGCCCGTCGCCACGTCAGCCGCGACCAGGTGCCCCTCTCGACCCAACGCGTAAACAAGACGGCCGTCGACCGTCGGCGTGCAGTTGGGATTCCCGCCTTTGACGGGAGTTGACCACAGCTCGCGGCCGCCATTCAAATCCAATGCAATCAGCTCGCAGCCAGCCTTGCGTTTGCCCATCGTAAAGATGCGACCGTCGGAAATCGCAATTGATGAATAGCCTCGACCAAGTCCGTCAATCTGCCACTGGACCTCCGGACCATCTTCGGACCATTCGGATTGTAGCCCGGTTTCGTCCAGCGCGACCCCGCTACGATATGGTCCACGCCAGGAAGGCCAATCGTTGGCTGTCACCATCTGCATTTGCTGAACGAAGACCAGCGACGCAATACCTAAGAGCATCAACGAACGAAAATCTGCATGAAGCATTGATTCAGAGCCTGTCAACAAAGGGCGGGGGAAACTGTCACTTCAGGCAGTCGACAGTAACGCGACAGCAACGTCACAGCAACGTGAAAAGTCGACCGAATCGCGTCAGAGTCGACTGATAGCTCGTGGCGTGAATATAGTCTGACTTATTGCCGCCAACAATTCGTATCGAGGACGCCGAAGATGTTCAGCCAAGACACGCCGTTGAAACACGAAATCCATGGAGCACCTTTCCGCAACAGACTTGCACGGGCCGCAATAATTTTCACGTTCGCGTTCGTACTGACGATGGAGGCTCAGGTCGCTACTGCGGAAACGCTGAGTGCAGGCGTCGCCAAAATCGACATTACCAACCTCGATGCCGGTCCGGTCAATGATCCGCTTTATGCCAAAGCGCTGGTACTGAAGTCCGGCTCGACGATGACTGCCATCGTCACGGTCGACGCAGTTGCCATCGGCGGGATCGGGTACATCAAAGACGACTACCTCGGAAAAGTCCGCGATGCCGTCAACAGGGAGTTCGGCATTCCACCCGCAAACGTGATGGCAAACGCCAGCCATTGCCACGGCATTCCCTGCAAAGACGCGGACGAGCGGACCATCCAGGCGATCAAAGAGGCCGCCAGTAACCTCGTCCCGGTTAAAGTCGGAGTTGGCACTGGCTACGAAGATCGCATCATGGAAAACCGTCGGCTCAAGATGAAAAACGGCCGAACGATCGACGTGCGGCATGCCTATTCGATTCCCCCTGATGAGGAGATCGCATCGGTCGGGCCCGTCGACACCGAAATCGGAATCCTGAAACTCGACAGGCTCGACGGAACAACGCTGGCCGTCGTTTACAACTTTGCCTGTCACCCGATTCAGAATGTGCCCAGCCGAGGCAATAGTGCGGACATCACCGGCTTCGCCTCGCAGGTCATCGAGGACAATCTCAGCGAAGGCACGATTGCTCTGTTCGTCCAGGGCTGTGGAGGGGACATCAACCCCATCCGTTACAAAGACGTCGATTACCCGCGAGATGCCGAACCGCTCGGCAACATGCTTGGACTGAGCACCCTGAAAGCCGTCCGGAAAATCGAGACTAAAGGAGATGCTCGCCTGAAGGTGGTGAGTGAAATCCTGACACTCCCCCGAGCGGACACTGCCAGCCGAATCACGGAAATGGAGTCCGAGCAGGTTCGCCTGGTGCAATCACTCGGCGGAACTTCGCTCAACCTGAAAACTTTCATCCCACTTTTCGTTAAGTACAAAGCGTCCATGGAATTCCCGGCCAATTACCCGTATCGATATCTTCATGACCGGGCGATGGGACGAAAGCATCTCGACACACTCGATGCAGAAAACCGAGCGAACATGGAGCGGTACATTCGCAATATCCACACGATGGAAAACCTCACGCGTCTCAACACAAACCTGCGACTCCTTCGAAAGCATCATGCCGCTGGAGTCGCTGCCGGCAAACGTACGATCGATGTCGAGCTAACCGGACTACGCATCGGCGACTTTGTGATGACCACGTTTCCCGGCGAACTCACCGTGCAGATCGGTCTGAACCTGAAGAAAAACTCGCCGCACAAATCAACGTTCATCGCAGGCTACACCAACGGCTACATCTACTACGCCCCAACGACAGAGCAACTTCTGAACGTCGGAGGCGCTCAGGAAGACAGCGACTGCGTGCTCGGTGCCGACTGGCAGAAGATCTACGAAGACAAAGCAACTGAAATCCTCAGCAAGCTTTGACGAATCTGTAGAGTGGGCACCGCCCACCAATCTCGCTTCTGGTGGGCAGTACCCTACTTCTCTCTTGTCAGTTCAGAACTCCGCCGAATGCCAAACCTCAGTTACGATTTCTATTCGCCGAGCCAAATTACCTTCGGCTGGGGACGGCAATCTGAACTTAGCTCGATTGTCGCTCAGTACGGACGACGAGCATTCCTTGTTTCCGGGAGCCGTACACTTGAGGCCTCAGGCCAACTTGACAAGCTGATCGATCAGGTGAAGTCAGAAGGCTGCGACTTCAAACAGGTCACCACAATTTCTCATGAACCCGAAGTCGTTGACGTCGACAATCTGGTCGCTGATCTCGTTCGGCGAGGAGCCGGGAGCGGTGACTGTTTAGTAGCGATCGGCGGAGGCTCGGCCATCGATCTCGCAAAGGCTGCCGCCGCGTTGGTGACCAACCGAGAGAGTTCTACCGTCAAAGACTACCTCGAAGGTGTCGGCGCCGGACTGACAATTGACGAGCCTCCCATCCCGCTTATCGCCATACCAACAACGGCGGGCACCGGGACGGAAGCCACAAAAAATGCGGTCATCTCATCATACGATCCAGCTTTCAAGAAGAGTTTACGATCGCCGATGATGATTCCAGATGCTGTGCTGATCGATCCCGAACTGTCCGTCGGTCTCTCGCCGGAAACAACTGCTCACACAGGCATGGATGCAATCACGCAGCTACTCGAAAGTCTCATTTCCAACCGTGCCCAACCGATTCCGCAGGCACTCTGCCTTCACGGTCTCACGCTGGCGATTCCCGCAATTATCGAAGCTGTTGAGAATGGCACGTCTCGACCGGCTCGAGAGGCGATGGCGCATGCGGCTTTGTTGTCGGGTCTTGCCCTGGCGAATTCGGGCCTTGGAATGGTTCACGGCGTCGCGGCCGCGCTAGGTGTTCACGCCAGCGTTCCGCACGGTCTGGCGTGCGCGGTCATGCTTCCGCAAGCATTGAGAGTTAACAGGGATGCTGGCAGAGCAACGCTCGCGCAGGCCGGACGCGTCATGCGACAGTCCCTCGTCGATTCGAACCTCTCTGAACTTTCAGCTCGTGAAATGGCCAACATGGCTTCCCTTGGTTCAGATGATGCGGCCACTGAATTTGTTATTCAAATCGTCGAACACCTCTGTGAACGGATCGAGATTCCGATAACACTCACGAAACTCGGAGTTACTCGCGATCAGATCCCGGCCATCGTCGCAAGCTCGCACGGCAACAGCATGAGCGGCAACCCCAAAGAGATTTCAGACGAAGAACTTACAACACTCCTTGAAGCGATGACCGCATGACAACGTTTCTTGATTTCCTACGGGAACGGACTGGATCCAGCGGATTCTCAACCGAAGACGCACTGGCAAGTTTTCTTCCGCTCATGCGGCAGTCAATCGCCGCCCACGCCGCGGAACAAGTCGCGCCGCTCGACAACATCAACAAGGTGCAGGTCGAAGGTGTCCAATTGTGGTTTGAAGAAACTCATTTGCGGCAGCCACTCCTCAGCACAAGCAAGGTCAAACAAATCCAGCGGCCGCGTGCTCGAGCCGTTGAACTGGTCGGCGAAAGTCGATCCGTCACCGACGTCGATGACAAACGCGAATGGCATGATCTTTCTATTGGCAACCGCGATCTGACCGAAGTCGAACACCCGCTTTACATTCCTGGCTACGTTGCCTGGGAACACCTTGCCGAACATCACGACCCGCTGACTGATGTCTTCTGCCTGGGTATGATTCTTGGCAGCCTGATCTGCGGTCTCGACTTTTCCGTGGACGAAGAACTGGAATCATTCGTCCGATCACGACACAACCTGTTCAAGTTGAACCCCGATCTACATCCGTTTGTAGCGCGAGCCATCGTGCAAATGACGGAACTGGACCGCGACCGGAGACCGCAGGATCTCGCATCGTTGTTTCGCGCATTGCAGAACTACCGCGACCAGACCGTCAGCTTCGAAATCGAAATGGCGCGAATCTCTGGCTTCGAAACGCGTGACATCAAAGGGAAACAGCAGGTTATTCTTGCAAAACTGCAGGAACGTTTGTTTGAGATCTCTCGCCGAAACCGTTTGCTCAACTTCAAACCGACTTCGCTTTCAATCGATTTGACTCAGTCGTCCGTGCCACTTTCGTTCGATCTTCAAAATATTCGCCCCAATCAGATTCTC
Source organism: uncultured Planctomyces sp. (assembly GCA_937904325.1). GTDB lineage: Bacteria > Planctomycetota > Planctomycetia > Planctomycetales > Planctomycetaceae > JABMPE01. The sequence continues at coordinate 19,129 of CALGTK010000348.1, read as the reverse complement.
ACGTGGACACCGAAGTTCCAAAAGAAGATTGCTAAGGGCGGTTCAATTTCTCTCAACAGTTATCTCAATTTTCGAGAAGCGATTTACCTGCCCGGCACTCTGGGACGGATTGCCACCGAAGCTCGGCGAGACGAAAAAGAATTCGGCTTCGCGCAACTGAGGCTTGTCGCGTGCTTCCTTCGCTGGACGAATCTCAAGGAAACACCGCACGAGTCGTACGACTCGCCGTTACTGCTGATTCCCGTCCGGCTTCGCAAGAAGAAAGGTGTGACGGACATCTTTGAGCTTCAGACGCTCAGCGACGATGCGGAAGTAAATCCGGTCATCCGCCACCAGTTCCGCCAACTGTTTGGTATCACGCTTCCCGAACGGGTCGATCTGAATGAATCTTCGCCGGAAGAGCTTTGGAGATTCCTGGAAGACCAGATCCACTGCACCGAGCCCGGCGTAACACTTGAGCTGGTCGATAAACCCCGCATTGAAATCCTGCACGATAAGGCTCGACGCCGGCTCGAGCAGTATCGGAGAAAAGCCCGCGTTGCCGGCCGCGGCGTCCGGAGATTTCTGGACCTCGACTACTCATACGACCCCGCCAACTATCACCCGCTCGGTTTAAAATTATTTTCCGCTCGAGTGAAACCGGTCGATGTTCATCTTCACGATATACTCAACACTAAGCCACCAGTGAGAACGGCGCCACCTGATCAGAATGCGAAAGGAGCCGCTCGCGGCTACCCAATCATCGATTCGCCAGCCGTCATCGAGAAGGATCGATCGTTCTACAATTTCAAAGCCCGATCCGGCGACAATCCGTATCACTGGGAATTCGATCTATGCAGCGTCACGCTCGGTAACTTTCGCTACCGCCGCATGTCGCTGGTTCGAGACTACGCGGCGCTGGTCGATGATGAGGCCAGCAATCCCGCGTTCGACGCGACGTTTTCGCTGGTGCCTCGCCCCCTGAAAGAAGACGCCGACGATACGCTGCCACTCACCGAACGCTTCCACGTTGTCCCTTGCGATCCGACTCAAACAGCAGCAATTGCCGAATCAAGAACGTCTCGAAGCTACATCATTCAAGGACCGCCAGGCACGGGAAAATCACAGACGATCACTAATCTGATCGCCGATTACGTCATGCGAGGCAAACGCGTTCTGTTCGTCTGTGAAAAACGAGCGGCAATCGACGTTGTATACCATCGACTGAAGACGCAGGGTCTGGAAGAACTCTGTTGCCTGATACACGACTCACAGGCGGATAAGAAGTCCTTCGTGATGGATCTCAAGGCGACGTACGAGTCGTTCCTCGAAGACGCCAACCGTCGGCGAGATCATCAGAAACGGAAACGCGATGACCTGGTAAAACGGATCGAGCAGGAACTCAAACCCCTGGACGATTTCAGCACGTCGATGAAGACCTCAACAGGCGACACTGCAACTTTCCTGATCGATCTCCTGCAGCGACTCGTGCAGATTTCCGGTGAGTGCCCTCAAGACCTGACTCCTGAGCAATGGGAAAAAATCCCAGACTACTCACAATGGGAACAGTCCGCAGCGACGTTGCAGGACGTCGATGAAACTCTGCGCCACGTACAAGCAAACGGAGTCCTTCACGACGCCTCGCTGAAGTCGCTCGCTCCTTCGTTAGCCAGAACTGATCGCCCAATCGAAGCCGTCTCGAATGCTCTGCGGGGAGCAAGTTCACGTCTGGCTGAGGTGCAAAAACTAATTAAGAACCATTCCTCACTCGTCGATTTCGAGTGGACCATCGAACAATGGCAGGGCGTAATCTCGTTTGCCGAAAGGGCGAGCGTTCTGGCCGAGCACGGACTCATCGGGCTACTCAATCCCGACGGGCCACTCAACGAAACTGTCCGGCGACACATGCCGAAAATTGAACGGTGTAGGGCCGCTCACAAGGAAGCCCGCGAGAAGACAAAAGCATGGAAGAACCGTCTGTCTGCTGACGACGCCGAGATCGCTCTTTCTCAAGCCAGGAGCTTCGAGAGTTCATTCTTCCGGTTCCTCAATCCCGGCTGGTGGAAACTCAAAGGGCTTGTGCAGAAGAGTTATGACTTCTCCACTCACTCAATTGTCGTGCCGGTTTCACAAACACTGCAGTGGCTTAACGATGAATACGCCGCTGACAAACAATGCCAAAAAGTCGAGCAGGAGCTTCAGAATGCGATCGGCTCACCACTTGACTGGCAGACTCTGACGTCAAACGTGAAGACAATTCAGGACGCTTCGAAAGAAGCGTCTCAACCAGTGCAGCACTTCGCCGAATCTCTGAGCGAATCGCAAACCGTGGACGATGCGGTAAAACAGGTCGCAGCCGCTCGTCAGCTTTTTGACTCAGTCCGTACAGCACTGACACCCGTCGTTATCGATTGGGAGTCGCGTTCTGTCGAGGAATTATCAGTCCAGCTAAAAGCAATCGACGATTCGCTCGACGAACTGCACAATTTTCTGCCGTGCCTGGAATCGCTCGCGAAGTTACCAGCGGACGTCGCAGCAGCGTTACGAACACAGCCACTGACGACAGACGCTTTGGAATCGGCATCAGCGACGAAAACAATTGAGTCCGCGTGGAGATACGACCGCGAACTGGAACGATTCACCGGCTCGACCCGCGACCGAATTTCGCAACGGCTCGAAAAACTCTATGACGAATGGCAATCGCTGAACGCCGAGTCAGTGCGAGAGTTTGTTCGACAGCGATTTCTGGACAACGTGAAGATCACTCAATTGCCGGCCGCTCAATTGACCGCTGAACAGAAACTGTTCAAAAAACACTACAGCAAAGGTCGACGGGAACTGGAACACGAATTCGGCAAGAGCATGCGGTACAAACCGATCCGCGATCTTGTCGCTGAGGAATCCGGACTAGTCGTTCGGGACCTGAAACCCGTCTGGTTAATGAGCCCGCTAAGCGTATCCGACACGCTACCGCTCGACACCGAACATGTCGATGTTGTCATCTTTGACGAGGCCAGTCAGATCACTCTGGAAGAAGCTGTACCGTCCGTCTTTCGAGCGACTCAAGCAATCGTCGTCGGAGACGAAATGCAGCTTCCGCCGACAAACTTCTTTGCGTCATCAACTCCCGACGAGGAAGAACAATTCACATTTGAAGAAGGTGGAGAAGTCGTTGAGTACGACCTCAACAGCGACAGTTTCCTGAATCACGCGGCGAAGAATCTGTCGTCGCGAATGCTCGGTTGGCATTATCGAAGCCGGTCTGAATCACTGATCAGTTTTTCGAACTGGGCGTTCTACGAAGGTCGCCTGCTAACCGTCCCCGATGAACGCCGGATCGTTACAAAGCGTCAAGAGCTGATCGCAACCGCCGCGGAAGCGGGCGAGTCAGCATCGGCCGAACTTCTGAACCGGCCAGTCAGTTTTCATTTCATTGAACACGGCGTCTACCAGAAACGTCGCAACACGGCTGAAGCTGAGTACATCGCTCAGCTTGTCCGAGGCCTGCTCAACAACGAGCAACCAGTAACAATCGGCATCGTCGCTTTTTCAGAAGCTCAACAGGACGAGATCGAACAGGCTCTGGCGGCACTAGCTCGGGAATACTCTGACTTCGCGACGAAACTCGAAGCCGAATACGACCGCGAAGACGACGGTCAGTTCGCGGGTCTGCTCGTGAAGAATCTGGAAAACATCCAGGGCGACGAACGCGACGTCATCATCATGAGCGTCTGCTACGGACCGGACGCTACCGAAAAGATGAGGATGAATTTCGGCCCGATCAATCGGTCCGGCGGCGAAAAACGGCTCAACGTTGCGTTCTCTCGTTCCAAACACCACATGGCGCTGGTCAGTTCAATTCGCTCGACGGCGATCACCAACGAATACAACGTCGGAGCGAACTGCCTGAAAAACTATCTCCGATATGCAGAGGCATCGTCGATCGGCGATCAGGATGCAGCCTCACTGATTCTTCGTCAGGTCTCGCTTAAATCGGAACACGACACTGATGAGATTGAGGAATCCACTATCGGCGAGGAAATTGCGGACGAACTCCGCCAACGTGGATACTTCGTCGAGTCGAACGTCGGCCAATCGCACTTCCGTTGTCATCTGGCCGTCTGCCGTCCGGAATCGGAAACATACAAACTCGGTATCGTCCTCGACGGACGCGACTACTATGAACAGACCGACCTGCTCGAACGCGACCTGATGAAACCCCGACTCCTGCGAGCATTCGGCTGGGACGTCTCCGTTGTTCTCACAAAAGACTGGTTCGCGGATCGGGAGTCTGTGATCAGCGATTTGATGGGACGATTGGCGGATTCTGCGAACATTTAACCTCGACAGACCAGACGTCTTTCAGCCGTCGCCACGTCGCTCTGCGAATTCACCCTTGGAGCCAATGCGTTGTCAAAAAGTAACAGTCGTGTCGAACCGGCAACTGACTGAAACTTGTATTCTGAAATACGGCCAGTAGCCACAATGGAAACTGATTCCGCCACGCGATCAAATAAACTGAGCGAGTTGGAAGACTAATTCCGATCATGTAAAATGACGTTTCAACGCTGACGCGGTGTGACTGACTTGTACGGCGTCAACAAGATTGCGTGGCGAGCCCGTCGCCATGATTTGCCCGCCAGCTTCTCCCCCTTCGGGCCCGAGGTCAATGATCCAATCGGCGGACGCGATGACGTCGAGGTGATGCTCAACGACCAGAACGCTGTTGCCCTTCTCGAGCAGGCGTCTGAACAAAGCAACGAGACGAGCGACGTCGGCAGAATGGAGTCCGGTTGTTGGCTCGTCAAGCACGTACAGAACTTTCTCCTCTCCCCCTTTGCCAAGTTCTGCGGCCAGCTTGATTCGTTGAGCTTCGCCACCGGAAAGTGTCAGCGCCGACTGGCCAAGTTCCAGGTAACCCAGCCCGACGTCGCACATTACCTCTAACGTTGACTTCAGCTTTGGAAAGTCCTTAAAGAAGTCACGGGCTTCGTCAATCCGCATTCGTAAGACGTCACCGACGCCGCTTCCACGATACTTCACACCGAGCGTTTGGACGTTAAATCGTGCACCGCGACAATCGGGGCACTCGACGTGCACGTCCGGGAGAAAATTCATCTCAATGCGCTGCGTACCACGGCCTTCACAATTCGGACAACGTCCATCTTTCGCGTTGAAACTGAAACGTCGTGCATTGAAACCTCGCACACGCGCATCGCGAGTCTTCGCAAACACCTTACGAACTTCGTCCCAAATCCCAGTATGCGTCGCCGGATTCGAACGCCCTGACCGCCCGATCGGTGACTGATCAACCACAACCAAACGATCGATGTGCTCTGTTCCGCAGATGCTGCGGCAGGCGATGTCAAGTTGCGACAAATCAGTCGGCGGGGATGAGGCTTCGTCACCAGCCGAAACCCGGCGGCTACGATTCGATTCGTTGAGCGCATGCCGTGCGGCGGGAATCAGCGTGTGCGTAATCAGTGACGACTTGCCACAACCGCTGACGCCAGTCACGACAGTCAGAAGTCCGAGTGGAATCTCAACAGAGACATCTTTGAGGTTATGCCGACTTGCTCCTTCCAGCCGCAAGCGTTGCTCGAAGTCCACGATTGCATTTTCTTTTCCAGACGCTTCGTCGGACAAAGCGAGAGGTAAATCTGAAGCCATCGACATCGCTGCTGCCGTCGGCGAATCGCCGATCAGCCCACTCGGTGATCCGGACCACAGCACCGATCCTCCTTCCTTTCCGGCTCCTGGACCGAGATCAACGAGCCATTCTGAAGCTCTCATCAAATCAACATCGTGCTCCACGACGAGTATGCTGTTCCCTCGATCTCGCAGATTTTTCAGAATTTCAATCATTCGATTCGTGTCGCGCGAATGCAGCCCGATCGTCGGTTCGTCAAGCACGTAGCAAATTCCGATCAATCCAGAACCGAGACTGCTGGCGAGGCGAGCGCGTTGAAATTCACCACCGGACAGTGTCGGCGTCGGTCGATCGAGCGTGAGGTAGTCGACGCCAACGTTCAGCAGGAATTCGAGTCTTGAAGCAACATCCGGAAGAATACTTTGTACAGCCTGCGTTGCTTCGGGGGAGATGTTCAGTTCGATATTGCGAATGAACTCTGCGGCTTCGGCCACGGTCATTGCCGTCAGTTCGTGCAGTTTCGTTTGGGCAAATGTGACGGCACAGGAAACCGGAGCGAGCCTCGCTCCATGGCACTCCTCGCAAAGCGGCTGACGAGTCAACTCAGTGCGTAACCGGTATGACTTCGCCTGGACTTCCGGTGGAACTTTTCGGCCCAGGCCGCGACACGCCGGGCATGCTCCGTAAGGACTATTGAAGCTGAATAATCGAGGTTCCAACGGTGGAAAGCTCGTTCCACAATCGGGACAACAGTAGCGGCTGCTGAAGAGCTGATCATTCCATGTATCGTCGACCAGTTCGCAGACCAGACAGGAGCCATCGCCATGTTTTAACGCCAGTTCGACGGACTCACGCAAACGGTCTTCGATCCTCGGCTTGACGATAATCCGATCAACAATCGCTTCGATCGTGTGGACATCGCTACGTGGTAAATCCGGCGGCGAGCCTGCATCTACGATCTCTCCATCAACTCGCGCACGGACAAATCCCGCCTTACAGATTTTCTCGAAAACATCGCGATGAGCACCTTTTCGCCCAACAACCAGCGGCGCAAGAATCATCACTTTATGACGTTCACCCAACCCGAGAATTCGTTCGACAATTGTGGCGACGCTTTGCTGCGAAACAGGGACATTGCAGTCCGGACAGTGCGCCTGCCCTGCCCTTGCATAGAGCAGCCTTAAGTAATCGTAGATTTCGGTGGTCGTTGCAAGTGTGCTCCGAATCCGAGCAGAGCCAACTTTCTGATCAACACAGATTGTCGGTGGCAGACCAGTCACCGAATCAACGTCGGGACGTTCAAGCTGCGTGAGATGCTGCCGGGTTCTCGCCGAAAGACATTCGAGATAGCGTCGCTGGCCTTCCGCAAACAGCGTGTCAAATGCGAGAGAACTCTTCCCGCTTCCGCTAACGCCTGTCACCACGACAAGCTTATCTCGCGGGATGTCGACGTCGATGTTCCGCAAATTGTGTACTCGAGCACCGCGTACACGAATCCACTCACTCGAAATGAAGTTCTCAACGGGTTCTGAAGTGGATGTCACTGGCTGCGAGAAACTATTCGACATGCAAATCGTAATTCTCTTTGAAAAAGCTGCTCAAAGAATGTTGTCGCTACGAATCCGGATTTAAGCCACAGAGATCTCAGAGAAACAATATTCCACAGTGGCTCCGTGTCGTCTGTGAACTCAGTGGCAGGAATCGCCTTGCCATCAGTTGCTGGAATTCTCTTCGGATGAATTTCTAGGCGTTTGATGAGGCTTCGGCCTGCAGGATTTTTGTGCCAAATTCCAGTAACTCTTCGAGTTCCCTCACGCAGATTTGAGTCGACCTGATTGCCATCATGAAATTTGTGTGGACAGAGACCTGCTTCGCGTCACGCTCAAATTCGACCGTCGCCTTCTTCAACCGACCAATCTTTTTACGAAGCATATGCAGGTACTTTGCCGGATCGTTGACTTGAGTTTCCAACGCGCGGCAGGCATCGAAGATTGTCCGTGCAACGCCCATCAAGCCATCGAGTTCGGGGTAGTCTTCCACCTCTTCGCTGTGTTTAACAAAAGTCCGCACCATCCACGCGTGCGACATGATTTCGTCGCAGCGGTTAACCACGTTCTGAAGCGTTGTGAGTTCTTTCATAACCGTCATGCAGAATGCTGATGAGGAACCCACGAAAGACGCAAAACAAACGAAAACTGTTCGTCGATTCTCCGCCGAAGACCGACAGAATATTTCGGCCCCGTAAGTTAATTTCAGGTATTTTGTGGTTGAAGGGCTCGATGAATTCCTCAGGGCGAGCCTGAACTGTGAGCTAACGCGGTCCCGGAACGTTGACCTTTGAAGCGTTTCGATCTTCGCCGGGGGTCGTTTGCCGATAGTCTTTCGTCTTGAGTGCTTTTCCGGTTTCGCGGTCGAATGAATCGTGCGAGATGTCCGCCGGGACACTGTCGTGAGTTTCGTCGATCCATGTACCCAGCGTAACGGCAAGTTCTTTCTGCTGTGTCGCGAATTCCGCATTGCCTGCCAGATTGTTGAGCTGATGCGGGTCGGATTTCAGATCGTAAAACTCGACCAACGGCCGGGGCGCCAGGAAGACGTCCTTCTGAGCTGCCGTCAGTTGTTTGGCGTCTCGCTTTGCCTGAAGGCTGACATGCGATGGTGACCGCACGGAATCGGCAGGCCCTTGCAGAGCAAGGTACGGTCGCGAGTTTTTCACGAAGAGAAATCCGTTGCCGCGAATTCCTCGACCGTGGGCTTCGTAGTCGTGCCAGTTGTGTTCGGAAAATGCGTACTTGCGAATCGCCGACGACGGATTCGCGAACAGCGGCTGCATGCTGACTCCCTGCATCGATGGCGTCGGTTTCAAACCGGCGACCGACAGCACCGTTGGCGCGAGGTCGATCACACTGACCAGACTGTCGCTGGCTGAGCCGGGTTTCTTAACACCCTTCGGCCAGTGTGCGACAAGAGCCGTTTTCATTCCCGAGTCGTGGATGCGGGTCTTCGCACGAGGAAATGGCCGGCCATTGTCGGCGAGAACGAAGATCAGCGAGTTGTCGAGTTCGCCCTGACTTTTCAGCTCGGCCACGACAGCTCCGATGTAATGGTCGAAGCGCGTAATTTCGTTGTAGTAAGATGCGAGGTCTTCACGAGTCGCCGGATCATCGACCAGAAATGGAGGAACGACGACGTCTTTGGCTTTGTGCTTCGGTCCGTAGCGATCAACATCCCACTGCCTGTCGGCATCCCAGCCGCGGTGAGCATCGTACGCGGCAAACCAGAAGAAAAATGGTTGATCCGCTGGTCGCTCCTGCGTCGTCTTGACCCAGTTTGCGTGGCCGCCGCTGTTGCCTTTTATTCTTCCGCCATCGACCTTATCGAAGGGCTTCGGGCGAGTTTCCCCCTTCGGCCCCTTAGTCGCAGTCATGTGATGCTTACCGCTGATCGCTGTGTAGTAACCGGCATCGCGTAGCAGTTCTGGAAACCAGGGAATGTTCCACGAGATCGGCTGATGCAGCTCTGCCGCCTTCCCATTGTTGTGAGGATATCGGCCAGTAATGATGCTCGACCGGCTCGGACTGCAACTGCTGGCTGTCAGGTACGCCTGGTCGAAACGAATTCCGTTCTTCGCCAGAGCGTCAATGTGCGGCGTTCGAACAGCCGGGTTTCCATAGCAGCCGTAATCGTTCCAACTGACGTCGTCGGCGATGAAAAAAATGACGTTCGGTCGATCCGCGGCTTCGACGTGAGTCGGCTGACCCGAAAACGGCAGGGCAAACAGGCCAATGGTGGCCACAATCAATCTTGTCATGAGATCTCCTCCTGCGGTTTGAAAAGAGAGCAGCCCAAAGATTAGCTCACCACCACCCGACCGTGAAGTTTCCGGGAGCGAACGCCGTTCCGGATAAACCGATATGCTATCGCGTCGAACGTGAGTTACGCTGTTCGCTGCATACTCGCCTGGACTGGTGTAGACGGCGTCTGACACATATTCAAGTTCTACGCTTACTTGTCCATATCTATCACAATCCGCCAGCCAAACCTCATCTCGACATGAATTCCGGGATGCTCGTATAAATCCGTCTCTCATCACTTCGGGAAGATTCTATCTCCGGTTGGCGTCCTGCCAGCCGACTTCCTGCCTCAACCACGGATGGTTGCCCTCATGCGCAAACTCCCACCATTTGTAGCTTCCAGCCTGTGTCTGCTGCTTATCGGATGTCAGACGCCGATGTTCAGCGATGGGCTATTCAGCTCGCTCAACCCGCAAAAAACACTGACCACTCAGAAGGCATCGTCTGCCACAGACCGATCGGTCAGTGCGACGAAGCCGAGGATTGGTGGTCGAGGATGGCGGAACGCATCCTCACGAGCGGCCGAAACACGAGCGAAGACCCCAGCGATCGGAATCAACAACGTCGTCAGTTTGCGGAAGTATCTGGCGAAAGGCAACGACTCGATGCAGAAGGGCCTCTACGACGACGCTCGAATTCAATACGAAACCGTGCTGAGTCTCGAACCGCATCACGCGACCGCGCATCACATGCTCGGCCGAATCGGCGACATGTCGAGGCAGTTCGACGAAGCCGAGCGTCATTACCTGGAAGCTTTAAGCACCAACCGCGAAGACGGGTACCTGCTAAGCGACCTTGGTTACTCATACCTTCAGCAGGGTCGAGTGGACGAGGCACGAAAGTACCTGATGCAAGCCATCGCTCGCGAGCCAGATCTGGCTATCGCCAAGGTGAACCTCGCCGCAGCTTATGCCTACGCCGGAGACAAAAATGGAGCCCTTGCGTGGCTGCGTCAGGTCGGAAACGAGCAGCAGGCTCAAGAAACGTTGGCAGGGATCACGTCGAAACCCGCTCCGTGGATCATGAATGGTGCTGCCGAGGCGCTTGCCAGTGGTCCGGACAAATACACCATCACTAAAGACGGACAAGTTCTCGACACAAACGGTCAGCCTCTAACGACTTTCAACGAAGTCCAGCAGGCTATGAAGGAAATTCGGAGTCAACAGCAACGGGCCCGAACAGCGGCTGAACAGCGAGACGAGTATCTGCAAGACCGGCGTATCCAAAGCGCGCTGGCTGAGCAACGAGGTTATGTCGCTCGCTCACGATCACAAAACGACGATGCCAACCTGAACCAGCAAATGCAGGAAATTGCACAGGCATCCGGATCGAACCGACGCCGACCGACAAATTCAGGTGTAATTCACATCGGGCCTCGTGGACAGCAGAACGGGATGCCACAGAGCGACGCTCCGGGGCAATTCCAGTCGCAGGGCAACGGAAACACGGCACCTCAGTCCAGCCGGGCACCTCAAGGGCAGATTCAGCAGTATCAAAGTGGCGGTCCAGCGAGCGGCGGAGCTCTTCATCAGGGGCAACACATCTCTCAGCAAAATCCTTACGCACACCTCTTAAACCCAGCCGGGCCAATGGCAGTCCCGCCACAACAGTCATCACAACCGGGGCAGCAGACACCCCCGTACCAGCCGGGTATGCAAGGGTCGTCAGTACCGCCACACTTCCCAGGTTCGGCGTACGGACAGTCTCAACCACCAAATGGATTGGCTGCTCCTCAACACCTCGTACCAGGTCAGTACCAGAGTCCGAATCTTAGCTCCGGTCATCCGAACGGTACTTCACCTCAAGGGCAACCGGCTCAGACATACAGACAGTTCGGGGACAACGTTTCCCCCAGCACGAACCCCGCGATCGAAAGGTCGAGCTCCCGGAATTCGAGCCAAATTCCACCACCGCTGCAGACTGCCCCGCAACAACTCCCCCGTGACGCTGTACCGCGAGACCAGTATGGAAATCCGATTCAGAGCCTGGCTCCGACAAATCCTGCCTGGAATGGTCAACAAGGAACTGCCCAGCCTGGAGTGACGCAGCCACGGCAAGGCAACTCTGCACCAGGCCGGGGTTTCTACGGACAAAGCGGCAGTCCGCAGAATGCAGCACCATCTGCAGGGAAGTATGCAGGCAATTCGCCGCAGCTTTACACTCAGCCGTCGGAAATCCCCGCAGGTCAGGTCGGACAGCCATATCAGTTCCCATCCGGCAACGGTTACTACTCGCAAGGTCAGTCCGTGCCGACGAATCCACTTCAGTCAGTAAATGGTGGGCGTACTCCCCAGCAGATTCAGCAACTCAGCTTCAACGACCAGCAACCGATGGCTCGCATCGATCGAGGCCAGCGGCTCCAGCAATATTCCGAAGCCGACCGCCAGGCCATGCGACTTGGAATGGCCGCTGGGTTCGGAGCTCTTGCACCAATAAACACCCACCAGAGCCAGTCTCAGCAGCAAGGACAACCTTTTGAAAACGGCACGCTTCCGAACAACCTTGTTCCGAACGGTGGACCTCAGCAGCCAGCAAACCTTCAAGGTGGAAACTCCGGGTTCAGCGACGACCCCACGTCTGGCCAGAGCCCGCAGCAGAGCCAGCAAACCACCAACAGAGGCTACCCCGGAGCTGTCCCGCCGAATTCCGGAAGATTGCCCGGGCAGGCCAGCATTCAGGCTCCGGTCCGGCAGATTCACGGCCAATCGCTCGCCGACCAGATGGGACTTGATCCTCAGACTGCCCAACCATGGTTGCGGATGCCAACCTCTCAAGCCGATGTCACTCGGCCAGTCGCCTTCAGTAATTCGACTCAGCCCACAGAACAGCAGAGTGCAAACTGGCAGCAACCAGGTTTTAACAATCAGCCCTGGCAGAATCAGGTACTGGCATCGCCGACGACTCAGGCAAGCTTCGGACAGCCGCCCATGACTAACCCACACATGCGACCGGCGAATTCGCAGAATGAGCAACCGACTAACGGGCAGTCAGTTCCAACTGCATCGTGGTCAAGTCAACAATAGCCCTTGCAAACCAATTAAGATCGTCCCGCTGCCACTCCACGGCGTCATCCTCTACAACCTGCCTGTGTGGGCAGCGTTCAATTCGTTAGGACACCCGGCAACGGCACAGACTGAGAAATTCACTTCAGAGACACCACCGACGAGGATCCAGATATGGCCAAAGACAAAAAAAACAAGCAGAAAGAGCGGGAACGCCGAGTCGCCAAGCAGAAACTGGCCGACCGCAAAGCCGCACGAGACAAAGCCGCCACCGACGCAGGACAGCCAAAATCGCAGTTCACCAAATTCGTCAAAGAAGCCATCGGCATCGACGAAAAGCCAAAAGACGACAAACCAGGATTCGGACCGACCGTCTAAGCCTGCCTGCTTTCGGCATGAAAATGATATTTCCGGACGTTTCAAGTCGTCAGTTTTTCAAGGTATATCGATATGCCCGCTCAGGAAATCCCACTCGAAATCGATTGCCCGTCCGTTAAGGCAAAACTCGATGCCGGCGATCAATTTCTATTCGTCGATTGCCGCGAAACGTCTGAGAATGACGCGGTAAAAATCGAAGGTACGATGCTGCTCCCGATGAGTAAGATGGCCGAACGTGTCGGCGAACTGCAAGAACATCGCACGTCGGAAATCATCATACACTGCCATCATGGCGGTCGAAGTCTTCGAGTCGCCAATTGGCTGCGGCAACAGGGATTCTCTACGGCCCAAAGCATGAGCGGCGGAATCGACGTGTGGGCCGTCGAGATCGAACCGGGCATGTTGAGATATTAAATCGTCGATATTGTCCACCGAGGGTGAAGCCACAAGAGCTGATGCCTATAATCAGGGAGTCTGTTTATAGATCCGGTATGCCGTTGCTTTTCCATAATTTCGACGATTAATAACAGCTGCCACTTCATCATCGTAATTCCGGGAACGCTCGTTTGATCGCTGGCCCGATTTTCAGTCGCGAAGTTCTGACATTACCGCGACAGTTTCGTCACTACCTGATCCGCTCAGGCTATATCGGACTGCTGTTCGTCCTGTTATGGACGGCCGGGCAGGTCACGTTCGGATTTCAGGATGTCCGCGGAATTTCGGCGATGGCTGGTTTCGGTCAGCAGGTCTTTCAGATCCTGGCCCTCGTGCAGCTCTCGCTGGTGCTGTTCTTTTCGTTGCTGTTTACAGCCGGAAACATCGCTCAGGAAAAAGACCGGCAGACACTCATCCTGTTGCTGATGACAGACCTGTCGAACCACGAGATCGTGCTGGGCAAACTCTTCGCCAGCGTTCTGCAGGTTGGCACACTGATTCTAATCTCGGCCCCGGTCTTCCTCTTCCTGCAGCTGCTGGGTGGAATCGCCGCTCACCAGATTTTCTGGCTGATAGCTATCTGCTTTGTAACGGCGTTGCTGGCCGGAAGCTGGGCCGCGCTCATTGCGTTCCTCAAGGAAAAAACATTTCAGACGCTGGCGACAAGTGTATTGGGACTTGTCGTTTATCTGGGAGCTATCGAAACAATCGTCGCTCTCTCATCCGCTCATTCGATTGTCGGTGAGTGGGCCGCAGCGTTCAGTCCGTTCCGGGCTGTGCTGAAAATCACATCTCCGCTCGCTGATCCGTCAGTCACAACATCAGGCTCGCTTCCCGCGGTAGATTCAGTGATCGCACTTTGTCTGCTGTCAGCTGCTCTGACGGCAATCTCAATTAACCGGCTACGAGTCTGGAACCCGTCTCGGAAGCTATTCATCCAACCGGAAACCGAATCTGCTGATTCAGAATCTGGTCAGTCGATCTCGGTCGTTCGCCACCGCCGAATCTGGTCGAACCCGGTCATTTGGCGGGAAATGCGAACCCGCGCGTACGGCCGCCGCGTTGTCTTTATCAAACTGGTCTATCTGTTCATGGCCGCAACGATCTTCTACAGCGCAATTCTATCGGGCGATTCGGGCGAGTTGATCCTCGGCATGGTTTCACGACCCGTCTTTGCCTTTGTGAGTCTCGGCATTCTCGGGTTGATGCTGATCAACGCACAAGCGGCCACGTCGATCACCAGCGAACGCGATGGGCAAACTCTGGACCTGCTCGTGGCCACTGACATCTCCGCGAAAGAGTTTGTCTACGGAAAACTTTGCGGCGTTCTATACAACACAAAAGAACTGGCTCTGATTCCGCTGGCCATCGCCGCATGGTTCGTTGCCGAAGGAACCATGACGCTCGAAAACGGCATCTATCTGGGGATCGGTTTTCTGTCGCTGGTGTCTTTTGCCGCGATGCTTGGTCTGCATTCAGGACTCGTTTTCTGGAGCTCCCGCCAGGCTATCGCAAACAGCATGGGCACGATCTTCTTCCTATTCATCGGGATCTTCATTTTGATGATTCTGCTGGTCGAAACGCGAGGCTCATTCGGAAACCAGATCGGTGCGTTCATTCTCTTCATTGGTGTTGGCAGTCTCGGACTGGGGCAATCTCTCACATTCCGTAATCCGTCACCAGCCCTGTGGCTGGCGGGTGGGTTGCTCCCCGTATTGACGTTTTACGCAATCACAACATTTCTTCTCGGTGGAACATTGGGCGTTTCGCTATCAATCGCCGCCGCTTACGGATTCACAACTATAGCGATGCTCGTTCCGGCCGTCAGCGAATTTGACGTTGCACTCGGCCGAAGCACTTCCGACAAGGGCTGATACAGTCACTAAAAATGCAGGCACTGCTTCTGAATCCCGACACTTTTTTGCTGATGTCGGCCATGCTGTGCCTGTTGATCGGCTCCGCATTCTTTTCGGCCAGTGAAACGGCGTTCTTTTTTCTGTCGACGGAAGAAATTAAGGCGTTTCAACAAAACGATCGTCCGAGCGAACGTATTGTTGTGGGATTGCTCAAAGAACCCGATCGACTGCTGACAGCCATCCTTTTCTGGAATCTGTTGATCAACCTGACCTTCTTTGCCTGCGGAGTCGTTATCTCGGGCAAGCTGGTTTCAAGCGGCAACAATGCCGCGGCTGGACTCTTCGGTATTCTGAATCTCAGTCTAATGATCGTATTCGGCGAGGTCGGCCCGAAAAGCAGCGCCGTAATGTTCCGCCAGCCACTGGCTCGCCTTGTCAGTTTCCCGCTGGCATTCGCCGTCAAGTTGTTTGATCCGCTTGCTCCGACGTTTGAGTCCGTCACGCGTTCGCTCCGCCGGGTGTTCTGGCCTGAAATCAAACGTGAGCAGTATCTTCATCCGGAAGATCTGGAACAGGCTATCAAGAATTCCGCAGGCAACAATTCAGTGCTGCGTCAGGAACGCCTGGTCCTGCACAACATACTCGATCTATCCGAAATCCCCGTCGAAGAAGTCATGCGTCCCAGAGGAACCTATCGAGCTGTGGCTGCGCCGGTGCATCTCTCGGACCTTGCCGACACACCCATCCCTGCCGATTACCTTGTCATCCTTGCCGAAGAAGGCGACAACGTCATCGGTGCCGTGCCGCTTGCAAGTTTCACAGTTCTGGCGAAAAACAATCTTGAAAATGCAGCGGAAGAGGTAATTCACATTCCATGGTGCGCCCCCGTCGCACAGGTTCTGCAACGACTGGAAGATGCTGCGTTATCACTCGCGTCGGTCGTCAACGAATTCGGCGAAACCATCGGTGTCGTCACTTATGAAGACATTGTCGACTCGATTCTGTCGGCAGAACCCAGCCGTGCCAGACGAGTCCTTCAACGCGACCCTGTTCAAAGCAAAGACGCGAACACATGGCATGTCGATGGAATGACCTCACTCCGTTACCTCAGCCGCCGTCTGGATATTGATTTCGAACCGGAAGTCGATGGTCAGGTCACTGTCGCTGGTGTTTTCCACCAGCAACTGCAGCGCATCCCGGAAGTCGGCGACCGGTGTCAGTGGCAAAACTTTGAACTCTCGGTCCTTGAACAAACTTCGCGACAACAGTTTGTCGTACATGTCACCCTGCAGTCTTCAGCCGACCAGAAAGGCAGTTAGGTCACGCATGAATTTCTGGCTGCTACTGGCAATCGCTAGCTCCCTGTTTGTCGTGGGAGTGCGCCTGTCCGCATTCTTCAGTGGCTCAGAGACCGGCTTTTACCGAGTCAGTTTTCTGCGGCTAAGCATTGACGCTCACACCGGTGACAGCGTAGCTAAGCGGCTGTTGTGGTTCGTCCAGAATCCTGAATTCTTCGTTGCCACAACGCTGGTTGGCAACAACATCGCAAACTACCTGACGACAATTGCCATCGGTCTCGGAACAGAAGCATTTATCGATTCGCCCAGCATCGTTGTTGAAGTAGGAGCGACGTTGCTTTTCGCTCCTGTGATCTTCGTCTTTGGCGAGTTGATGCCCAAGAACCTCTACTTCCGAGCCCCGATCAGGCTGCTTCGCAACAACAGTCGCTTATTCAAATTGTGCTATCGATCGTTCCTGCCAGCATCGATACCCCTGGTATGGATTGCGAGGCTGCTTGAAAAACTCAGTTCCGCGACGTCAAATCGGGCCGACTTCCTGCTCGGCCGACATCGACTGATTCAGGTACTCAGCAAGGGCCACGAGCACGGTATCCTGACTAACCAGCAAGGAATCCTTGTGCACGGTCTGCTGCACGACGCGACTCGCCCCATCTCCGAAATCATGATTCCCACCGAAACGATTCTCGGCGAAGAGGAAAATGCGAGTCGCGAAAAACTCCTGAAATACGCCCGCGAAAATCACCTGACACACATCCCTTTGCGACGTCACAAGTCATCTGCTGACTGGTTCGGCTATGTCCGGGTCCTGGATCTTGAACTTGGTTCCCGCCAGGCGGAATCAATGATCCGAACAATGCCCAGAATCCCAGCTGCCTCGACGCGGCTCATGGCTCTACTGGCAATTCGCGACTCGGGTGAAAGCGTAGGCGTCATCATCGAAGGCGACGATGTTCACGGCATCATCATGGAAAACGTGCTGATCGATCACCTGATGCACCCGCTCGGCGTCCCGGGAACGTGACGCTCAATCCCGCTAGCGAATCAGCGAACGCGAAATAATTGCGCCTGATTTATTTTTCCGGTAAACCAGGTCACTCGCAGACTGTCCACCATCCTTTGTGTCTCCACATGAGATCCTTTTCGACGACTCGTTCATTGTCGAAATTGTGAGTGAGCGTCCAGAGGTTTCTTGACATCCAGGTCAAAGTCGAAGAGAAGGATCGAGAGGAGACAATCGTCTCGATTCAACCGGCAACGACTGAATAACTCTGGAAATGTCATGAATCACATCGTCGGCCTCGACATCGGCGGAGCAAATATTAAAGCCGCACACAGCGACGGCAAGTGCCGATCTCGTTCATTTCCACTGTGGAAGTCTCCCGACACATTGGCCGAGACACTGGCAAGCCTGATTGGTGACTGGCTGCCGTGCGCTGGCGTTGCCGTAACAATGACCGGCGAACTCGCAGACTGTTTTGCAACGAAAGCTGAGGGTGTCAACAGAATCCTCGCCGCGGTCGAGCAAGCCGCCGACCGAACTCCCATCGCCGTGTGGCAAACGGTCGGAGAATTTGTCAACACACCAACCGCTCGCGATTTCTGGCAACTGACTGCCGCCGCCAACTGGCACGCACTCGCAACTTTCGTCGGACGTGTCGCTCCGGAGGGAACAGTGCTGCTCCTGGATATTGGCTCGACGACAACCGACATCGTCCCCATTCAACATGGTCTCCCGAATCCAACCGGCCGCACCGACTCGGAGCGTCTGATCTCCGCTGAACTCGTTTATTCCGGAGTTCGTCGCACACCAGTCTGCGCCGTCGCCTATTCAGTCCCGATCGAGCGAAAAGTCACCGGCAACGGATACTCCCAACTCGCCGCCGAGTTCTTTGCAACAACTCAGGACGTCTACCTTCTGCATGGAGACGTTTCCGAAGATTCGGCTGACCTGGACACTGCGAATGGTCAACCGGCAACCATTGCCGAGGCTCACGATCGCCTCGCCCGACAACTGTGCTGCGACCGGTCGGAACTTTCACTGGACGAAGCAACGTCTGTTGCCGACTTCCTGGCCAACGTTCAACGACAACGAATCAGTGGAGCTATCGACCGTGTAATGACAACTCTGGATTCTCCATGCGAATCAGTCATCGTCTCGGGCGAAGGCAGCTTCCTGGGCCATCAAATTCTTGATAACCACTCAAAGCTGAAGGACGTCTCGCGGCACTCACTCACCGAAATGTTCTCTGCCGAAACATCAACCGCAGCCTGCGCCTTCGCCCTCACTCGCCTCGCCAGCGAACGGCCGAGCACGTTCACTGACATCGACCTGTCGAATCTGCTTTCGTCGTGAACTTTTGGCCCAATCCTCATCGCCGAAACTCGCCCCGACATCGGCTTCAGTCAACGACTTTGAATTTAATCGGAGTGCCATCTGGAAGATCACGAATTTGTTCCTGAAGATCGGCGTTAAACGAATAATGCTCTTCGATCGGAATCTCGAACGTATTTTCAACCGAGTAATCCCCCCCGAGTACTGGCGATATCGTGTATCCATAACATTGACCGGAACCAAGCAGCATTCCGGCGGCGACCAAGCGATCGATTAGAGGCACCATCAGCTAATTGTTGAGATTTTCGTCAATCTCAAGTTGGTTGCAAAAGTCGTCGCGAG
>CALGTK010000347.1 GCA_937904325.1 uncultured Planctomyces sp. | reverse complement strand
CCGGAATCTGGAATCGGGCGATCAAACGGGTCCGATCGTCTTCCAGATTCCGCTCTGCAGTAGATCTCAACCCGGGCGCTGAGGCTCCCCTCAGCGCCCGGTGTTGTATTAGAGTCGAGAGTTGAGTGACCTGAGTCGAGAGAATCGGCGCTCGGTACTCTGAACTCGATTCCTGGCCTCTCGTCTCTCAACTCTAGACTATCAGCTTTCCCATATGCTCATCTGGCTGCTGAACCATTTTGAATCGCTTAGAAAGCAATTTGAAATCCTGTCGTCAGGGGACTCGCACGTCGCGCTCACGGCGAGAATCGCTCTCGCCAGTGTGATGTCGTTCCTGCTGGCTTTGGTCCTGGGCCCGATCGTCATCAAATGGCTGAAGAGTCACTTCCAGGAAAAGATCGTCAGCGCTTCAGAGAAGCTGAACGAACTGCACGCCGAAAAGCAGTCAACGCCGACAATGGGCGGCCTCTTTGTGTCCGCATCAATCGTACTGGCAGCGTTGATTTGCGGAGACCTCAGCAGCCCGTACACGCTATGCGGCATCGGCGTCGTGACAGCCTTCTGCTCGCTTGGAGCTTGGGACGACTGGATCAAACTCAGCACCGAACGCAACGGCCTGAGCGTCAAGCCAAAATTCGCCATTCAACTGCTACTCGGGCTGTTTTACGCGACAACGATGTACTTCACTCTGCAGGATAGACCACAGGGACTGTCACTTGTCTTCCCGATCGGCGGTGCATCGTGGTACCTGGGCAGTGGATTTATCGCCTGGGCAGTAATCGTGCTGGTTGGAAGCTCCAACGGAGTCAACCTGACCGACGGACTCGACGGGTTGGCCAGCGGCTGCATGATCTTTGCCGGCGGCGCCTTCACAGTACTTACTTACCTGGCCGGTCATAAAGAAATGGCCGACTACCTGGCGATCCCCTACATCGCCGGTTGTGGAGAACTCAGTGTCGTCATGGGAGCAATGGTCGGCGCGATGCTCGGCTTCCTCTGGTTTAACTGCTACCCCGCTCAAGTCTTCATGGGAGACGCTGGCTCACTGCCAATGGGGGCGTTGCTCGGACTGGGAGCACTCGCCTGCCGCCAGGAAATTCTTCTGGTTCTTGTCGGTGGAGTATTCGTGATCGAAACGCTGAGCGTCATCGCTCAGGTCGGCTGGTTCAAAATGACGGGTAGCCGCCTGATTGCCTGCAGCCCCTTGCACAACCACTACCTGTTCAAAGGGCACCACGAAATCAAAATCGTGGTCCGCTTCTGGATCGGCTCGGCCCTCCTGGCCCTCGTCGCCGTCGCCAGCCTGAAGATTCGTTGAAGGGCAACTGGGAATCGTTACTCGCACCAGAGAGCAATCATTGGGTCGATGCTCATGACTCGCCGGGCGGGGATGATGCCGGCGATGCCTGCTACGGTTAGAAGTAGCAACTCCATCCAGCAACTGCGGTGTTACTTCGTCGCGGTCTGACACGCCTTCGCAGGATACATTTGTGGAGTCGACGGTACCCTTTAACAGTTCTGGTGGTTCGAAACTCGGATCGACGTTCAGCAGACGAGCAAAACTTTAAATCATCAACACCGCTTCCATCAGCAGGACTAACGCGGCGGTCACCTGACCACAGACAAGAACATGAAGCACTCCTTGTCACATGTCTCCCACACGATGAACATCGGCCGGGCGCATTTAACGATTCGACAAGGTTCTGCTGCCAGGCGTGCAGCATCGGAGCCAGTCCAAACAGAACTCCGGTCAGCAACCTAACCCCGATCGCCACTGCCAGCACAACGCCGTCGATCAGCACATCGCAGACCGGTCCCGCGTGGACGAAATTGCCGAGCCTTTCGGCACCTTTCGATTCAGAAATTAACGTCGCCAGCTCGTCGACACCCAAACGACCGGCACGATTCCCAGCAAACCGCTAATCCCAGCCAGCAGCAGGCTCTCGGTGAGCAGTTGCCTGCCTAAACTGCGATGTTCTTTGTTCGTAACGTTCTCCACGACAGGGACCGCGACGATCTCTGGGTGGGAGAGTAGCGCTGGCTCCGTTACCAGACCGGCCCTCGAATTGTCGCGTTGAAGCCTGGCTGGCCAGCCCAATACCAGGGGCGACGATAGCTGTAGTACGGATAGCGGACGTGGCCCATTTCTCCGCGAGCGGTACACATCGGTCCTGACGCTCCGATGTAGGCTCCGCTGAACGCGTTGATCGCGACAGGCTGAATGGGAACAACGGGGACCGCTGGAAAGTTCGCCACGGGGACCACCGGTGCGGCTGGTGCCTGGTACGGCTTTTGATAGTAGTAATAGTAGTAGCTCGGCGTGTAGACCTGAGTGTTCTGCGGGATCATCGGAGCCGGTTGACTGACGATGTTTGTGACCGGGTAAGGTGCTGGCGCGACAGGGACGTGCGTCGTCGTCATTGCATACGTCGGCTGTGGAGAAATCGCCGTAATGTTGCCTGCCGTCGGCGGGATGGCTCGCGGATGGATCACCATCGTCGGAGCACCGGGAACTCCAGACGCGACTGAAGCGGGAACGGCCGGAACGTACTGAACTGTGAAGGTCTGCGTGCCGGGGGCGACCACTGGGCCAACTGGCCGACCAGCGGACGGAGTCGTCACGATGCTTTGTGTTGGCACGGTATATGGAGCAGCGACGGGTGCCGGCAATGCTGTCGGAAACTGAGCTGATACCTGAGCAGACCAGCCTGCAGCTGCTGCCAGTGCGGCCATCGTCAAAAAGTTGCGGTACATCAAAGGTCCCCTCAGTTTGAGTCGCCGAATGTCGACCAGGAATCGCCGAATTCGAATAGGTTGAGTCAGCCGGAATCGACTGACAGGATGTGGGCAAAGCCAGGTTCAAAGAGCCACTTCCAGCACTGAATTCGTGCCGGACTCTCCGCTGCTGAGCACTCGTAGCCGTCTCCATGACCGGCCATCTGATCGAGGGGAAGATCAGCCCGCCTCGCCGATTGACCGGATAACACGGCACAAACCAGGAAAAACAGGAAGAGTACGCAAGCATGGTCAAGTATATCCGGGCGTCACCCTGGCTTAAGCGGACCTCGAA
This sequence comes from uncultured Planctomyces sp., assembly GCA_937904325.1. Taxonomy (GTDB): domain Bacteria; phylum Planctomycetota; class Planctomycetia; order Planctomycetales; family Planctomycetaceae; genus JABMPE01. Next base: position 30,434 of record CALGTK010000347.1, on the reverse strand, counting down.
CGTTCCCGAAAGTTTGCAGGATTTGACCACGAGGCTTTGACGAAGATAATGATTGTTTCTGCAGCATCAGTTCTATCGATTCTCGCGGCATGCATGCTTCGTGAAGCAATCAGAGCCACTGCAGATAGCCTGACACTTCAGTCTCAGAGTTTCGACGCAAAACAACGAAACGTCAGGTGTAAATTACTGATTCATCCGTTCGTTCATGACACACCGATCCTGGCCAGAGCATTTGCTTTGTTCAGTTCGAGGCAGAAGTAACGACAGATAGTTGCATTCGAAATTTGCGCACGCTGATCGGGCACCTTGTTGTGAGGTTTGCCTGAAAACTCCACGGAGGGGGTTCTCATGTTGAGTGGATGGCTTTTAGCTCTAACCGTCGCGACAAGTCCCGGACAATGCGGACCGGGTGGTTGCGGAGTGGGCGGTGGAATGGCATTTTCGCCAGGCATGGCTTCTGGATCGTTCGTTGCTGGCCAGGGCGGATTCTCAAATCCGTACGATTCAGTTTCGGCCGGCAGTGGCGGATGCGGCGACCAGCTTTACCCGTTCGACTCGCCCGAACCGTGGCTGCATGGCTACTTCCAGAAACTACCCGCTCACAGTGGCTACGCTTCGTTCCGACCGCACAACTACAAGCACGTGCTGGCCCAGATGGAAGTCGCCGGTCGCTGGGGCATGAGCCCTGTCATGGCGTACTCGCACCAGTGGTACCACAAGCACCGTCAGCGATCGGGCATGCATCCGAACTATGGCATGGGAGGCTCAGCGAGCCACGCTCCACCATCGTACGGCAACTACGCTCAGAACCAGTCTCGCATGGCTCCCGAGCCGCAGCAGGCGTCTGCCGTTTCACCGGCGTCAAACGGCGGCCAGTTGTCGCCGCTCCAACAGGCCGCGGCATTCCAACAGGGCTACACCGGCGTTTCGATCCCCGGCATCACCACTCCATATTACCAACGAACAATTTCACAGCCAGCCCCCGCGCAGGTCGAAGCAATCTCGCCCGAGTACTTCCAGCGAATGGATCAGCTTCAGAAGCAGCTGGAAGAGCAGACTTTCCAGATGCAGTTGATGCAGCAGCAGATGCAGTCTCAGGACAAGTCGCAACTGCAGCCATGGCAGCAGCCCAACCATCTGAAATTCAAAGAGCAGCAGACAAGCCAGCAACCTGAAGAGCCGCGTCAGTTGCAGCAGTTCGCGGCCGCACCGGCAACTCCCACTCTACCGACTCAAGGTTATCAGGAAGTGGCTGCTCCGGGCGCATTCACCCAACCGGGTTACGGACAACCCGCGCAGCCTACGGCCGCACCGCAAGGTTATGGACAGACAGCTCCGATTCAACAGGCCTACCCGCAGCCTCAACCAGCAGTCCCGCAGTACCAGAACTCACCATTGCGGAATGCGCCACTTCAGAACGCTCCCCTGAACTACGGAGTTCAACCGGCTTACCCCCAACCGGGGCCTGCCGCCGCGCCAATGAATCCGATCATGACCGTGCCCCAGGGACCGATCATGCAGGTGCCACAGGGACAGGCTTACTTCCTGGCACCGCAGAACACAGCACCGGGATACGCCATGCCAGCGCAGCAGCCGATTGCCGGGACGCACGCCGTCTGGCAACAGAACGCTGGCCAGCCAGTCGGTCCACAGTACGCTGGACAGTTCCGAGCTCCACAGCAACGGCTCGTTCCGCAAACGCAACTGGTTCCTCAGCAGCCGCAATTGCAACAGCTTCAGTACGCTCAACCAGGAGCGTACTCGCAGCAAGGCTACCGGCAGATGCCAGCACCGCAGCGTCCATATTACCAGTAGAGGAACTGAAAAAGCATCCGACAGAATTACAAAACGCAGGCTTCTCATTTGAGAAGTCTGCGTTCTTTGTTTGCTCAGACAGTCAATGAGCCATACCTCACCCAACCGTTCGACCATCCGGCTGTCCGCTCGAAATCGTCCCGCACCGCGGAGCGTCGATCGAAACTCAGGAAAACAGATCGGCGGCCGCTGAGCAGGACTGCAGACGCCGTCGAGAGCGACGGGGGCGTGGTAAGACCGTGTCGAACCTCGCGCAGATCCTCGCATCCATCCCCACCGGACACATGTTGTTTGTCGAGCTGAAAGGCGGAGCCGACACCGCCACCCACGCTGGAACTCTGGCTACGTTGCAACGTGACCTGCCTGGGCTGAGCAGCACTCCGGAAGCGATCTGATCAGCTTCTACCCTGCTCTGCCTCGTGAAACAATCTCTGCCGGCTTTGACGGTGTCGACCTTTAGAGTACAGCCGCGATCACAAGCGACGCAAGGAATCAGATTCATAGCACAGACCTGCCTCATGCGTGTGGACAGTAAACTCGATCGACGACGCCCGTCAGCTGCCCAGCGCCGGCATTTGCAGCCTGACCACCGACGACCCTGGTACGATACTCGCAGCGCTGAAAAACCGAATTACGCTGGCCGAACAGTTGTCCTTGCGGCGGCACTCCTGTAACGATTCGCGAAGAGTTGTCACGACTTCAAATTGTCTATGCAGGAGCAACAGGATGCTGACCCCAGAAGCGGCAACTTCCCGACGGACGTTTCTCTCCAGCAGCCTTGCCGTCACTGGAGCGACAATTGGCCTCAGAGCGGTGCCTCTTCACGCTCAGAAGAATCGCAGTGCCAAAGATTCAGTGACGATTCTCAACCCGCGAAACCGAGTCCCACTTTCGTTCATCATCGATGACTCCACCTGCCTGGTGAACATGGGACACTTCTGCATGCCACAGTTTGCGGAATGCTATCCCAGCCGCAAGGACTACCAGAAGCCGTGGAAAACCTGGCCGCGGGAAATTCCGGACTCGTTCGTGCGTGAGTTCGGCGAGTGGTGCGCTGAGCACGGCGTCAAAGGGAAATACAGCATTGTTCCCAACCCGGCGTGCGTCGGCTGGATGGATCGCGAGATCCCAGGCTGGTCACGACGGGAACTGCTCGACAGCCTGAAACTCGTCCGCGAGCTGATGGTTCCCAACTGGGACATTCACCCTGAAATGATCACACACACTCGCGTGATCAATCTGAAAACCGGCCGGCCGATCAACGAAATCAGTCCGGCCACGATGGAGAACTCTTACCCGCAAGAAAATAAAAGCGTCGACGAACTGGCCGCGTACCTCGCCTATTCTTTACGAATCTTAAAGAACTGCGACCTGCCATGCGAAGGCGTCACCACCCCGGGCGGATTCGGAAATCTCGTAAAGCCAGAACTTTCACTGGCCGTTCATGACGCCGTCCGAGACGTCTTCGGCTCCGAACTTCCCCACTATTTCAAATACGTCATCGGCAGCGGCGAAAGCACGATGCCGAAACTTGAACACGTGCGAGACCTGAACACGAACGATCCGAAAGTAACCGTCAACGTACCGGCCGGAACCGGCGACTGGTTTGGTGGCTGGGACGGCGATCGCGAATCCGAGCCCGATCGATACGCCACGGAAGATGCGGCTTCCGGCCGCATGGTCGAGATGATCGAACAAGGTGAACCGGCCGTCATGCTCTGCCACTGGCCAGGGATGTACACCCAGGGAACGAAAGCCGGATTCCGCGCGTTTCAGCGAGTCGTCACGTCTCTGGCCGTTCGCTACCGCAACAAAACGGTCTGGATGAAAGTCAGCCAGATCGGCCGTTACTATGCCGCAGCGGAGCTGACGAAAATCACCGCCACGCCCGACGGAATCAGCCTGAACGCACCGTTCGGGACATCAGGATTCACTTTGAGAATCGCCAAGCCGGCAACTGGGAGACCGATAATCCGAACTGCCAGCGGAGAATCTCAGACATTGGACGAATTGGGATCGATAGCGGACATCGACTCCGGAAAGTGGCTGAATGAAGAATCCTCGCAGGTCCTGTGCTTCGACCTGCCAAAAGGCTCAACGACGATCTCCTGGGCTGCATGAAAGTTTGGGCTTATCGTACGCCTGCTGTAGAAGTATCTCGGTATCAAAGTACGAGTCGCCGACTCGTAGTCTCGAAGCCGATGGCCTGCTAACATTCGCGCCGACACAAGTCGAAATAGTCGATTACGCCGCGAAGCACGACAAGGAGCAGCCCACGATGGCTGAACTGACATACAAAGACGCCGGAGTCGATCTCGACCTTTACGAGCAGGCGATGGCCAAACTGCCGGGACTGATGCAGAAAACGCATACCCCGCGAGTCATGCCGATGCCCGGAGGGTTCGCCGGCCTGTTTCAGCTCGGCACGAACACTCGGCTGTTCAAAAACAACTACAGCGACCCGGTGCTGGTCTCTGGAACGGATGGTGTCGGCACGAAACTCAAAATCGCCATCGCGGCTGGAAAGTTTGACACCGTCGGCATCGATCTGGTCGGCATGTGCGTCAACGATTGCCTGTGCGTCGGAGCCGAACCGCTATTCTTCCTGGACTACCTGGCCCTCGGAAAAGACGACCCGACGCTAATCGCTCAACTTGTCGAAGGGGTCAGCTCGGCCTGCTGCGACACTGGCATGGCTTTGCTCGGTGGGGAAACTGCCATCATGCCGGACGTCTACCAGAAAGGCGACTTCGACATGGCCGGCTTCTCCGTCGGCGTTGTTGAGAAAAATCAGATCATTGACGGTACGCAGTCGATCAAATCTGGAGACGTCATCGTCGGTCTCGGAGCGAGCGGCTTCCACTCCAACGGCTACAGCCTGATACGAAAAGTCGTGACCGACGTCGCTGGCCATTCCTACGACGACCACGTCGCCGACTTGAATCAAACGGTCGCGGAAATCCTCCTCGAACCAACGCGGCTCTACGTTTCGTCGGTCATGAGCATCCTCGAAGACCCCAACCTGCGAGGTTCCGTTCACGGCCTGGCACACATCACCGGCGGAGGCCTGCCCGACAACATCGAACGCATCCTGCCTGAAACCTGCGCCGCAGATATCAACACATCGACCTGGATGCGGCCAGCGTCATTCGAGTGGCTGCAGAGTCTCGGTGGAGTCGCTCAGGAAGAAATGTACAGAGTCTTCAACATGGGCATCGGCTTCACAATTATCTGCGATCCTTCAATCGCCGACGAAGTCTGCCGCAAGATTGCCGAACACGACATCACCGCATCGGTCATCGGCGAAATCAAAGAAGGGGCAAGAACGGTCACGCTGCACCACGCAAGTTGAGCATGGCTGACGCGGCCGAGCTTCAGTGGCTTATAAAATCTTTGCTCTGATGACTCGCCAGGAATCGTCGCTGTGAACGTAAAAAACGCCCCGCAAGTACCCATTCAAGTGGATTGCGAGGCGTTCTTCATTTGGAGCGGAGAGAGGGGGATTTGAACCCCCGGTACCTTGCGGCACACAGCATTTCCAGTGCTGCACAATCGGCCACTCTGTCATCTCTCCGAAGCTCGATGGTTTGCCCTCGTGGCCGAGCCGACAGTCACGCTGTCAAGGCAAACCCGTTTTCTGGCATGCTGAATCAGTTTCCAGTTCGAAACTGACATCCAATTGGTCAATTCTACAAACTAATCTGGCCGGAGCGTCGCTCAAGCTCACACTAAGTCGAATAGATCAATTACTCAGCAGTTGCAGCTTCTTTTCGCTGAGCACATTCCGCTTCGCGAGCCGCAACAGCATCTACAGCAACCATCCGCGTACGGAGCTGTCGACATTCTGCATCCAGATTTCTCCAGATGGAATCGCGTTTTCGGTCGGCTTCGCCAACTTTTTTCTCATCGAGAACAGCGACGTACTTCGCAAGCTCTTCCCGAGCAATAGTGAGTTGTCGGTCGAGTGAATCCTGTGTCTGTCCCATGATCGCAAAACCCTGTTCATCGGCGGGCCAATTCAGGCCCTTTCAATCTCTTCTGAATTTGTACATTTCGACCTTCAGCAGGCCGAAGAATCGGGCATTGTGGCGATCTGTGACGCGTTGATCAATAGGGCGAGTCGGAAATCGGTCACTTCGCGATTCAATGACCGTAGTGAGTGCGTGTTTGCCGATAAATCGTTACGAATACAGTCGCAACACCCAACCTAACCGTTTGCTGCCGAATTTTGCTCATTGAGACAGGCTGCGGACCTGCCATGATAGACTCGTCGCCACTTCTGCAGACTGAGAAGCTCATCGCTCCAGTTTCGCCGGCCGAACACCGTCAGTCGGAGCCATTTTAATGATGAATGATAAAAGAAAACTAACCCGTATCGCGTGGGCTCGACGGTTGCTGTCTGCCATCGTGTGTCTGGCCATTTTACTTCAAGTCAGTTTTGTCAGTGCCCAGAACAACGTGCTCACCGAACAGGCGGTGCTCAAGTCGATCGTCCACGGACAAAAGGCTTTGATTACGCGTCAGGGAGCCAACGGTGCATGGGATTCGTCGGACCGCGTCATCGGCGTCACAGCGTTGGCCACGCTGGCGATGCTTAATTGTGGAATGAGCCCTGACGACGAACCCGTTCGCAAAGCGCTGGACTATCTACGATCGAGTCAGGAGCCAGACGACACTTACGAAGTTTCGCTGTTGCTGATGGTCTACGCCGCAGCCAAAGACAAAGACGACAACGGTCGCATGAGAAGGCTTGTCACCCGCCTGGAGAAGTCACAGAAATCGTTCGGCCCCATGAAGGGATGCTGGAGCTACTCCACCGCGAACGCAATCATCGATACCGGCGGCGACCACAGCAATGGCCAGTTCGCTGTACTCGGTTTGTTTGAAGCAGCGATGGCTGGCATTCCCGTCGACCGTAAGGTCTGGGAAAACGCCCGAAACCATTGGGAGCGAGCTCAGAGCGGCGACGGTGGCTGGGGCTACGCGTCAGTCGGAGGAAACGACGCTACCGGCAGCATGACCGTCGCCGGAATCGCCGTTCAGGTCATGACGTCGGCGATGCTGCTCGACGACGAAAAACTCGACCCAGACGGAAACCCACCCTGCTGCATAAAACCCGAAGTCGACGAGTCGCTTGAACGAGGCTTGCGATGGATGACCAATCACTTTTCAGTGGCCAGGAATCCAGGTGGCGGCGGCTGGAAATATTACTATCTCTACGGACTGGAGAGAGCCGGGCGCCTCAGTGGAAGAAGATTCTTCGGTGAGAACGACTGGTACCGCTCGGGCGCACGCCAGTTGATAGGAATTCAGAGTAAACGAACCGGTCTGTGGGATCCGGCAGGCAACGCAACAGACACCAACACGGCGACATGTTTCGCACTGCTGTTTCTCTCCAAAGGCCTTGCCCCCGTTCTGATCAACAAGCTGAAGTACGGCCCTGAAAACGTCAGAAATGACGACATCGACGATTGGAATCGTCAGCCGAATGATATTCGCAACCTGACGGCGCGACTGACCGGTGCTGAAGGCTGGCCGAAACTAATGACCTGGCAGGTGGTCGACATCAAACAGGCATCGAAAGATGGGACAGTCGGAGACATTAACCAGGCACCAGTGCTTTATCTGGCTGGTTCGATTAGACCCGAATTCGATGACAGGCAGATCGAGATGATGCGCGAGTATGTAAACCTCGGCGGTTTTATTCTGGCGGTCAACAATTGTGGTACGGTCGAATTCCGCGACGGCTTCAACGAGCTGATCGAAAAGCTGTACCCCAACGGCGAAACGAGCCTGCAGCGACTCACTGCCGAGCATCCCGTCTACCGAACCGAGTATCTGCTGGACGCTGACAGCGTTGAACTTTGGGGAGCCGAATTCGGCTGTCGCACAGCGATCATGTACGCCCCCGACGATCTGGCCTGCTTGTGGAATCGCTGGTTAAAAAAGGAACCTCGCGACAACGACGGCGATCTGATCCGCCCTGCCGAGTTCTCTGGCCGGATCGATCGGGCCATGAAGGTCGGCACAAACATAATCACGTACGCCACGGGGCGAGAGCCTGTTAACAAGTTAAAGCGTCAGGAACTCGCCAACAGCGGCGACGACGAATCCCGCGTCAGCCGCGGATTGGTCCAGATTGCTCAGATTCGACACACAGGCGGTTGGGACACGGCACCAACGGCTGCTCGCAACATCCTCACCGCCGTTAACCGAACTGTCGGTCTGACCGCTTCCACTGAACCAGCAACAGTCCTGCTGTCTGACGAGCATCTTTTCGATTATTCCATGCTCGTGATGCATGGTCGGAACGGCTTCACAACAACGGCCGCAGAGCGAGAACGATTGAGAAAATATCTGTTCCGAGGGCGGCTGCTCATGGCCGATGCCTGCTGCGGAGCGAAGCCATTCGATCGGTCGTTCCGTGATTTCATGCAGGATCTCTACCCAGAACGAAAGCTCGAAAGAATCCCGATCGACCATGAACTCTTCACGAGCGAAGACCTGCACAATCTGCAGAAGGTAAATCGAAGAGTCACAGTGACGGCCCAAAATGCCACTCTCGAAGGTGGAGTTGTCAACGGGGCTCCATTTCTGGAAGGTATCAAAGTAGACGGCCGCTATGTCGTAATTTACAGCAAGCACGACATCAGCTGTGCCCTGGAGCGTCAGGCATCCATCGCCTGCGCCGGCTATGTCACTGACGACGCCGTGCGACTGTCAGTCAACATTTTTCTCTATTCGATGCTGAGAAAAGGCGGTTTGGTGACAGGTCAGTGACCCGTCGCAGACGTCGTAAGTCACGGACACAATTGTCCACCCGGATGACCATTGAAAACTGACGACTGCCGGAACTCTGTGGACTCTGCCAAAACGGTCCGGCACCGACACGAATCTGATTCGTTTTTGAAATGAGACAATGACGATGCAGTCAGACGACCTGGGAGAGCTGAAAACTTCAAACGACGCTCGCGAAGATGCGTCAGAGCTGCGCCGTCGGCTTGATCAGGACGGATATCTTTTCTTTCGCCAGTTACTCGCCCCCGATCGGCTGCTGATACTGCGTCATGAAATGCTGACAGTCATGCAGGTCGGTGGTTGGTTGATCAAAGGGACGGCTCCTGTCGACGGGATCGCCGACCCGGACGCTCGCAGCACGGAAGGCGATCCTGAATACACCGACGTCTACCATCAGGTTTATCGATTGCGGTCGTTTCACGACGTCGCTCACAGCCGTGAAGTGATGGACGTTCTTGAGCGAATTCGCGGTTGTCCCATGATGCCGCAGCCGCAAAAAGTCGCTCGACTGTGGTTTCCAAAATTCACAGAACACACAACGCCGATCCATCAGGACTTCGTCCACTTTCAGGGCACTCACGACAACCTTACCTGCTGGAGTCCCATCGGAGACTGCCCGCGAGAACTCGGCGGCCTGGCCGTGCTGCGAGGCTCTCACAAAGTCGACCGGGTTCTCGAACATCACTTTTCGCTTGGTGCCGGAAGTTTGCACGTCGACCCGACTGAACATGCCGAACTGTCCGACGAATGGCTGACGACTGACTACCAGATCGGCGACACACTTATCTTTCCGGCACTGACCATCCACAAAGCGCTGCCCAACGTCACCGAAGATCGGCTGCGGGTCTCCCTCGACAATCGATACCAGCGAGTTAGCGACCCGATCGCCGAGCACATGCTCAATCCACACCTGGCATCGATGAGCCCCCTGTCGTGGGAAGAAGTCTACAACGACTGGGACAGCGACGAATTTCAGTATTACTGGAAAGAATTTGAGACCCCGGTCCTGCCGAAAATCACCGAGTACCTCGACAAAGCTTTTGGCGAAGCCATCGAACTGGCACGCCGCGGCGACAATCGAGCGAAACTGCATCTGCGACGTACGGTCGCAAAAGACTCAAACTCGGAACAGGGAAAGCTCGCCGCAACTGTGCTGTCCGCGATGGACTGACCAGCCCCACAAAATGCATTGGGCGCGCCCTGCGGACACCGTCGGGAGTCAAGCCATTTGAAGTGGTTTGACTACAGATTCACGTTGTTGCATGGGCAGTTCGAGGTGGGGGTACGGCTGCCGGTGGAGTTGTCTCTCAACCCAGCCGTCGCTAGCGTGTCATGTTCGTAAATTGTGGCGAGTCGAGGCATAATCTCCTCGCGCACTCAATTTATCCTGAAACGCACGTTTCACGCACAAACGAGAACAAATATGTCGGAAACTGTCGCAGATATTGTCGTCATCGGAGCCGGTCCCGGGGGATACCCTGCGGCGTTTGCGGCAGCTGATCATGGCCTCAACGTGACACTGGTAAATGCCGAGCCGGCGCCCGGCGGCGTGTGCCTTCAGCGAGGCTGCATCCCGTCAAAAGCTCTGCTGCACGTTGCGAAGCTGATCAACGAAGCGAAAGACGCCAAAGAGTGTGGGCTGACATTCGGCAAGCCGAAAATCGATCTCGACAAACTGCGAGGCTTTAAAGAGTCGGTCATTGGCGGTCTGACCGGTGGTATCGGGCAGTTGTGCAAAGCCCGCGGTGTCAATCTGGTCGAGGCGTACGCAACCTTCGTCGATTCAAACACGCTGGAACTCGCCAAGCCGGACGGTTCCAAAGAAACACTTCGATTCAAACACGCAATTGTCGCAACGGGCTCCTCGCCAACGATGCCGCCTTTCTTTGACCTCGGCGATGAACGAGTGATGGACTCAACGGGAGCGTTGGCACTGGCAGACATCCCGAAGAAACTGCTGGTCGTCGGCGGCGGTTACATCGGCCTGGAAATGGGATCAGTCTACGCCGCCCTTGGCTCTGAAGTCACGGTTGTCGAGATGCTGTCCGGATTGCTGCCGGGTGCCGACCGCGATCTTGTCCGACCTCTGCAAAAGAGACTTGCCGGACAGTTCAAAGCCATCCATCTCAAGACCAGGGTCGACAGCCTGAAAGCCAAACGAGCTGGCATCGTCGCTGAACTTAAAGGCGAAGGTATCGAATCACCGCAGACGTTTGACCGAGTACTCATCTCAATCGGCCGACGTCCCAACAGCCGAGGCTTCGGCCTGGAAAATACGAAGGTCAATGTCGACGACAAAGGTTTCATAACCGTCGATACCAAACAACGGACGTCTGACCCGAGCATCCTGGCCATCGGCGACGTGGCCGGCGAACCAATGCTCGCACACAAAGCAACTCGCGAAGCAAAGGTCGCCGTCGAAGCGTTGATCGGTGAACCAGCCGAATTCGACAACGTCGCCATTCCTGCCGTCGTGTTCACTGATCCGGAACTCGCCTGGTGCGGCATCACGGAAAACGAAGCGAAAGCCGCTAAGCAGGATGTCAAAGTCGTCCGCTTCCCCTGGGCAGCTTCCGGCCGAGCCCAATCGCTGGCTCGTACCGAAGGCATCACAAAACTCATCGTCGACTCGGCCACCGAGCGAGTCCTTGGCATGGGGATTGTCGGCCCCGGAGCTGGTGAGATGATCGCCGAAGGCGTCATCGCTGTTGAAATGGGAGTCGTCGCCCGAGACCTCGCCGACTCAATCCACGCTCATCCAACACTGTCCGAAACAATCATGGAAGCCGCCGAAAGCATCTTTGGCCAGGCCACCCACAAGTACAATCCGAAGAAATAGATAAGATTTTCCGGCACTGGGAAGACAGAGGTCAAAGAGTTGCTGCGATGAACCGCAGGCTGGGTCATAACCCAGCGATCATGTCTAAAGCCAGGTTTCGACAACAGCCTGCATAACTTTTCGATGAGCTTTCTGTGGCTAAATCCTCTACCCGTTTGTCGTCATTCCTGAGCGAGCTTCAGCCATTAAGGAATTTGAAATGAACTTCCGTCAAGCATGCGTTCTTTCTCTCTGTGCCGTTTTCGTTGGCACCTCACTGGCTCAGGCAGAAAACTGGCCGAACTGGCGAGGCCCGAAGAACGACGGGATGAGCAGCGAAACCCGATTGCCGACAACGTGGGCTGCCGACAAAAACGTTGCCTGGAAACTCAAGCTGCCAGGTTCTGGCGGAGCAACTGCAGTCGTCTGGGGAAATAATATTTTCCTGACTGCCGTTGTGGGCCAAGAGCTGACTTTGATCTGCGTCGGAACTGATGGAAAAATTCGCTGGAGTGAAGTCGTCAGTCGTGGAAACAAAGACGTCCGAGGCGACGAAGGAAACTCTGCGGCGAACTCACCTTCAACGGACGGCAAGCATGTGTGGACAATGTTTGCCAACGGTGCCGTTGCATGCTTCACTGTCAACGGAAAGAAAGTCTGGTCACTCGATTTGCCCGATCGATACGGCAAGCTTGAGATTGCTTTCGGCCTGACATCGACTCCCGTTCTCGATGACGGTCGCCTTTATCTTCAGTTGATTCACGGTGTGAATAACGGAGTGCCAAGCAAAGGGCTGGTCGTCTGCCTGGACGCTGCGACCGGAAAAGAAATCTGGCAGGCCGAACGATCAACCGACGGCATTAATGAGAACAAGCATTCGTACGCATCGCCCATGATGTACGACCACGGAGGCCTCAAGTACCTGGTCACACACGGAGCCGACTTTGTGATCGGTCACGGACTCGAAGACGGCAAAGAAATCTGGCGGTGCGGCAATCTGAACGTCAAATCAAAGTACGACAGGACGCTGCGGTTTGTCGCGTCGCCGCTTTGTGCTGATGGAATGATCGTCGTTCCGACCGCCAAAAGAGGCCCTGTTCGAGTCATTCGTCCGGACGGAAAAGGCGACATCACTTTCGCCACGGCGTCGCATCTCTGGAGCCACGAAAAGACGCCCGACGTGCCGTCGCCGCTGATCCACGACGGGTTGGTTTACCTATGTATGCAGGATGGAAACCTGTTTTGCCTCGACCAGAAAACTGGCGAGGAATACTACTTCGAACGAACTCACCGTCAGCGTCACCGAGCATCCCCAGTCTACGCCGACGGGCACCTCTACCTGACCGCTCGCGACGGATTCGTTTCCGTCATCAAGACCGGAAAGAAGTTCGAACTGGTAGCCCAGAACGAACTCGGAGAAGCTATCGCCGCCTCGCCGGCAATTTCCAACGGTACGATCTACTTTCGAACATTTGATTCGCTCTGGGCAATCCGAAAATAACCGGATAGCACGACGTGCATAAACATCGGCGATTAATGAGTGAGACCGGATTGTCATGCTGAAATTGCCCGCTTCAGAATTCAAGAACCCCTTTAGCGGCCTGATAGTCCGCGTGCCGGCGAGTTCTTTCACGGTGAGGAGCCCGGAGTCCGGGGATGGTCATCCCGTTTGAGAACGGCAGCGCGAAGTCACTTTCGTGAACAATTTCTATCTGGGGCAAACGCCGATCACGCAAGCTCAGTACAAAGCGGTCACAGGTACTGATCCGACGGATCGTGGGGAGAATTCTGATGCACAGATGGATTCGGTAAACTGGGACCATGCGGATGAGTACTGCGTGAAGCTCACCACACTCTACCGCAAAGTTGGAGTGCTCCCCCAACGAATGAGAATATCGGCTGCCGACAGAAGCAGAAAGGAAATATGGCTGTCGGGCGGGCAGCTCGGAGTCCCGCGATGGTGAACCGCAGGATATCACGTGTAATCACGACAACGCGGACGGACGACCGCATCCTGTCGGCCAGAAGGCTCCAGACACGTCGAACTTTCACGACATGCCAGGCGATATCTGAGCGTCGTGCCAGGACTGTTTCTGGCTAGCAAATCACGCTCGGTCAGTTCGCGGCGTAAGCTACTAAAACAGCGCCCGCGGCAGCCGTGCCGCCCGCACCTGCGGCCGGAGCTTTGCCGGACGATACTACGGTTTTCGATTGCTCACTGCTTATGGCCAAACGGGGCGAACCAGGCTCTCCCGAGCCATTGCACGGACAAGGCACCAGATGGTACATCGTTCGAGTTGAGTCCGTCGATTGATGACATTCCGGCACCGCAGGAAAGGTCACCATCCCTCTACGATGCCTTCGACGTGAATGAATTTGATCTGGCTTTGCGAATCATCACTGCGCGTCCCCTGACGCTCGAGTAAGTGGATCCCATCCCGCCGACGCTTCACGACTGCGTCTACAACGACAGGCCCGAATGGTTCGGGTGGTTTCTGCGTCCAGGAGCGACATGCCAACACAATACGGGCTATGGAAATTGCTCAGCGAGGCTTGGCCGGCAGATTCGAATATGACGACAGCCATGACCGCAGTTGGTATCGGGAAATCGTCGACTTACTGCGAAAGCGTGGCGCAGGCTCGATTCAATAAGCGACTGTCTTTGTGAAAATCGAACTGCAAAGCAACCCGACTCGATAGTGCGTCAACCGACGACACAGCCGAGATCGCCCAAGCCGCAGTGGTTCGATTTCATACTTCGCTGGCGTCGCCATTGCCGACATCAGGGATCGAGCTCCTGAGCAGTATTCGGTCGTCAAATCCGCTCGAGCACGGGATGATTCCATGATGATGATCGTCTTCAATGTCGTGATCGCCATGCTCCTGCTGCAACACACATCGCTCCCGAAGACGGTGGTGACAGGAACATCCTCCCGGCGATAGCCCGCTGTCATCGAAGAAAACAGCGGCCAAATCGATGATGGGACACGATCGCCCTCACTGTTGGAGCTCAAACTCGATCTCGTCACATTGGCAGGGTTTTTCAGCACTTGAAGATGCCGGCTCGCTGGTGGCTTGGAGTCGAATTTGTCAGTCACTCAGAAATCAATTCGTGTTTTCTTCAGAATCAATGTCACAAATCGCAGCCCGACATCAATATCTTCTGGCTTAGTTAGTTGAGCCCTGATCATTGTCCCGGCAGATCGTCGGTGCGACAGGCAATCAACACTTTTTTCCGCAGTTTTCTGTTCGACTGCTCACTGTGTTTTCGCCGAGGTACGCCTCCACTGATTTCGGCGGTGCGCGGTGTTGAACAGAGGGATAAATATCGTGCCAGATCGACCTTACAAGGCGTTTGAAATTCTTGTCCGGCGACATCATCGGCGGATCATTGGGTACGCAATCTCCATTTCTGGAGACGAAGACGCCGCACGTGACATTGTGCAGGAATCGTTTCTGATTGCGTGGGAACGCCTCGACGACTTTGACACTGGCAAAGACTTCGGCGCGTGGGTTCGAGGAATCGTCCGCAATAAATGCCACGAATACTCGCGGGCCAATAAACATCTCGTGATCGCGGACGACGTTCTGGAAGCCGTTGAGTCTCAGCATCAGATCTGGGATCAACGCGAAACCGAGACCGATCAATCGGTTTTTGCGGTCATGCACAATTGCCTCGGAAAGCTTCCAGAACGGCTCAGTCAGGCCGTGAACCTGTTCTATCTGCAACGCCTTAGCGGAGCCGAAGTCGCGGAACGAATCGGGGCCGATGAAGCGGCCATTCGTAAACGGCTGCAGCGGGCGCGCGTCGCACTTGCCAACTGCATTACCAATGGCGTGCAAGCCTGAAGTTGCTTCTCTCTTTACCAGACAATCAGCATGGAGTTTGCCATGACGACTGAAAATAACGATCAATCTTCCGAGCCAGCTGATTCTGACAATCTCGCGATCGACGGATTACTGCGAGAATACGCCAGGACGGGTGGCCCGGGTGATAACGAATCCTTGATCGCTTCGATCAACATCGCCGTACAGAGCAGCGTTGCGGGCTTCCAACGAGAACGTGACTGGCCGTGGTTGTTCGGTCGACGTTTCTGGTCGATCGCCGCTTCGATTCTGGTCGTTTGCTCGGTGGTGATCGGCGGCCGGTCGGTGATGATCAACATGGCTCAGGCGGATCCGACCGAGGTCCACCTCTTCAGCCGCGGACGCGTTCTTCCCGGCAAGCCCGCTTCTGTCAGAGTCCTGGTGCGTGACGCTCGCAATCAAAGACCGGTTTCAGGAGCGCAGGTCCGACTGTCCATGCTCGGCGCCGACATGCAGAAAGAGCTTGTCACGGCGACGACAAATTCGGACGGCATCGCAAACATCACTGCCGAACTGGCCGAGGACATGCCGAATGGCGACTACGAATGGCAGGCAAACGTCAGCTGTAGTACTGGCCAGGCAGAAGTAAGACAGACGGTCTCGGTAACTCGTTCTTTCCGCACGATGTTGAGCACCGACAAACCAAGGTATCAGCCGGGCCAGATCATCCACATGCGGGCGTTGTCGCTGGACACAGACACGCTGCAGCCAGCGACCGAACGGTCCGTAACGTTCGCCGTGCGAGATGCCAAAGGCAACAAGGTCTTCGCGAAATCTGCGGCCACAAGCGATTTCGGAATCGCAGCAGCAGACTTCAAACTGGCGTCCCAGGTGAACGAAGGCAGCTACTCGATCGCCGTCACGATTGGCGACACAACGTCCGAACGCAACGTCTCTGTCGAACGTTATGTTCTGCCGAAGTTCAGAGTGGGACTAGCCGCCGATCGCGGATACTACGCTCCGCGAGACGTCGTCGACCTGACGCTCGATTCAAACTACACGTTTGGCAAACCCGTCCCCGGCGCCAAAGTGACGATTCGCGCCGACGAGTTCATCGAAAAGTTTCGAACGTTCCGGACCATCCAGGGCACAACGGACGCCGACGGTCGATTCTCGTCGCAGCTCGCGTTGAAAGAAGCGTTCGTCGGTCAGCCTCTGAATAAGGGCGACGCGTTTGTCCGCCTGGTTGCCGAAGTCACTGACGCGACGGGAGAAACTCAGCAGCAAACATTGAAGGTCATTGTCACGGAATCTCCAATTCGCATTGAAGTGTTTCCTGAAAGTGGAGAGCTGGTTCAAAACGTCGAAAACCGAATCTACATCGTGACCACTCGGCCTGACGGATCGCCATTGCCGGTTGTCGTCGAGACCGCACGCGGCACTCAGATTGAAACGAACGAGCTGGGTATCGGAAAACTCAAACTCACCCCAACCCGCACCGACATGAAGCTGACACTGACCGCTCGTGACCCACTCACAGGTGCCGAAGGTCGAGCCGTTCGCCAACTGCGAGTTGATGAGCGTCCAGACGGATTGCTGCTGCGAACTGATCGGGCAGTCTATCGCCAGGGAGAAACCGTGAATCTGGTTGTGCATTCGGCATCACGAGCCTGCCGGGTGTTTGTGGATGCCGTGCGAAATGGGCGTACGGTGACGTCGGCATCCATCGAATTGTCCGACCGAACAGGCTCGCACGCCTTTGATTTGCCGATCGATCTGGCAGGAAGCACCCAGCTACAGGCTTACGCAATTCTTGAAGACGGCGAAATCGTCCGCGACACGAAACTGATTCAGGTTCAGCGGGCAGATCAATTACAGATCGAGGCAACGCTCGACGCCGAGTCTTACAAACCGGCGGAGAAAGCGATGATCAACTTCCTCGTCACGTCGAAGAATGGTGATCCCGTCGCCGCCGCTCTTAGCCTGGCCGCTGTTGACGAAGCCGTGTTCGCTCTGAATGACGCTCGACCTGGCTTGGAAGAAATGTACTTCCTGGTTCAAGAAGAGATTCTCAAGCCTCGCTATCAGTTTGTGACGCTGCCGAGGTCCGACTTCATGTCCACTCCACCGGAACAACCAGTTGACGGTCTCGAGGAAGCAAACGTGATTCGGTTTTCCGCGGCTGAAGGAACCAGCGAAGCTGCTCCGGATGCAGCGACGGGAGTTGCACTGGCTGAAAGACAGCAGCAGTTGCTCGCGTCACGAATCGAAGACTGGCAATTCCGGATGAGTCTCCTGGGAGCGGTTCCGTTCTGGGGCTTCGTGGTCGTCGCGATGGTACTTCTGGTCTACGGTGTGTCTCGACTTCGATTCAAGCCTGCAGCGACCCTCGATCAAATGACCGTGAAGCTATTTCGGCGAAGCATGCGAGTTTACTTCTGGACGCTCATCGCGGTAATTGCCGGGCTACCACTGCTGGTCTTAACGTTGTCAGCAATGCATTCCGCTCGGTCAGCCGTTGTGTGGGCCGGCCTGATTTTCAGCCTCTGCGGAATCGTGAGAATTGTCTGGCTGACACGGGGAGTGCGACGCCTGCCTCATACGCACCTGCATACACCAGCGTTTCGCAAAATCATCTGTGTGATTCCGACCATGCTTGTGCTGGCTGTTCTGACGTTTCTCGGCTATTTCGAAGCGTACAAAATGGACGAGTCGGCTGTAGACATCGACATCGTTCCGTCTCGACTGTTCATGATCACGGCAATGATTCTGGCTGGAACGGGCGTCGTTGGATTCCTCCGAAAGACGCTGACGGAACAACGGTCGCTTCCGCGAAACCTCGCTTCATTGGGCATCACTCAGGCGATGCTGTTTGCCCCCGTGCTGGTGCTTGCCAGTTTGAACGGCAGCCACGAGTTGGGCTCTCCGGAATTACAGTTAGCAGATAAACAATGGGATGCTCGTGTACAAAGAAACTTTTCATTCCCTGGCGGTGGCGAATTCGCCGACGGGGCGTGGAATGAAGGCGGGCTGGAAGGAGATTTTGAAAATGCAACATTGCTTCCTTTCACAGCCGATGCATTTAACGCTGCGGAAGGATTGAGCGAGCCAGCAGACGGCCCGGCACATCCATATGTGCGGCGGTACTTCCCTGAAACGTTGCATTGGCAACCGCAACTGTTGACCGACGAGTCAGGAAACGCGCAGCTTGAGTTGGCACTGGCCGATTCAATCACGACCTGGCGACTGGCGGGAAGTGCCGTTTCAAAAAGTGGGCAACTGGGTTCTTTCGAGCAGGGTATCCGCGTCTTTCAGGACTTCTTCATTGATATCGATTTTCCCGCCGAGTTGACTCAGAACGATGAAGTCACCGTTCCGATAGCCGTGTTCAACTACCTCGACGAAGCTCAGACCATCAATCTGCAGGCTTCACAGGAAGGCTGGTTCGAATTTGTTGACGACCGAGCCGACAAGTCGGTCGCGGTCCTGCCTGGAACGGCGATGAAGGCTTCCTATCGAATCCGCGTTTTGAAGCCTGGCCGGCACGCTTTGACCGTGACAGCAATCGGATCGAAACTCTCAGATGCTGTCGAGCGAACCGTGCGCGTCGTCCCGAATGGCACGCGAATTGAACAGGTTGTCAATTCAAAACTCAATCAGGCCGTCCGGGAAACAATCACCATCCCCGCCGATGCGGTCGACGGTGGAAGCGACTTGTTCCTCAAAGTCTACCCCGGTGCCTTCAGCCAGGTTGTAGAAGGAATGGATTCAATCTTCCGTATGCCGAACGGCTGCTTCGAACAAACGTCATCGACAACGTATCCCAACGTCCTCGTACTGAACTACCTTCGAGAAACCGGACAGCCGAAGCCGGAAGTCGAGATGCAGGCACTTGAATTCATCAATGCCGGTTATCAGCGACTGCTTTCGTACGAAGTCGACGGTGGCGGATTCGAATGGTTCGGCAGCCCGCCGGCCCACAACATCCTGACTGCGTACGGGTTGATGGAATTTGTCGACATGGCGAAAGTTTTCGAGATCGATCCCGACGTCGTCACCCGAACGCGAGCCTGGTTGCTGACTCGACGTCAGGTCGACGGAAGCTGGGTTCCCTCTTCAGGAGGCATCGCTGAAGGAGCGATCAACAGATTCCAAACGCCCGACGCCGTTCTGCGAGCGACGGCCTACATCACCTGGGCAATCGCTCAGACCGGCGACCTCAGCGGACTGGAACCGTGCCTCGCGTTTCTCAAGCACGGAGTCGCGGAAAAATCCGAGCCGTACACGCTGGCTCTGATCGCAAACGCGTTCGTCTCGGCTGGTCGCGTGGACGACGCGCTGAAAATTATCAGTCAAATCGACGATGTGGCTATCGCGAAGGATGACTTTGTGTTCTGGAATTCGGCGGGCGAAGGCGTCACCTACGGACGCGGCGCCTCATTCGACGTCGAGACAACCGCCCTCGTCGTGCAGGCGATGCTGCGAACACAATCGCATCCGGAATCCACGCAGAAGGCACTCAACTGGTTGATCTCACAACGCGATGGCGCAGGAACATGGCATTCGACGCAGGCAACAATCCAGGCCATGCGTGCGCTTCTGCTGGGGGCCACGGCTTCGGTTGACTCGGCCACCGACGTTAATGTGACAATCACGGCGAATGCCCAGGCGGTGACTTTGCTGGAAATCACTCAGGAAAACTCCGACGTCTTCCATCTGATCAGTCTGACCGAGTTTGTCCGACCCGGTGACAATGAAGTGACGCTGACGATCGATGGCGACGCGAATCTTGCCTGTCAGATTGTAGGAATTCACTACGCCCCGCGATCCACGCCACCAGCTACATATCCCCCCGTACTTGGAATTTTGACTAACTACAGCACACAGCAACTGGCGACGGACGATCTGCTGAAAGTCGGAGTCACACTGACCTATCGCCGCCCTGAAAGTGCACCGATGACGCTCGTTGATCTGGGGATTCCGCCAGGCTTTGATGTCGAACTGGAATCGTTCCAGCGGCTGGTCAGTTCGGGACTGATTCGACGATTCGAATCGAAGGGACGCCATGTGATGCTGTATTTTGACAGTATTCCAGGCGACGGTGTCCCGGTCGTCTTTGAATACTCACTCCGAGCGAAGTTTCCAGTCAAAGCTCAGGCGCCAGCGTCGGTCGCTTATCAGTACTACGAACCCGAGATTCGCGATCAATCAAAAACGGTCATGCTGACAGTACAGTAAAGGGTGAATTTCTGGCTCCTGAATCCAAGTTTCGAATCACAAGAATCCGCATTCAACGAATTCAGGAGAACCCGATTTACGTAGAGTGCGTCTTGACGTACCAGCGACGAATTTTGAGCAGTAGTACGTCAAGACGCACCCTGTAAAATTTCCTGGAACACTTCCTGGTAACGCTCACAGAATGCTTTCACATCTTGAATGGTGATGCCTTTGCCGAAAGGCACGACGTAAGTACGCCTGAAGAGCAACGCGAAGCTTATTCGCAGCCACGCCCCAGCTATCCTGCTCCCCCTGCATTAACACTCGACACTGAAATTATTGCAACTAAGCCTCGTTCGCGCGTGTCGTCGGTTCTGGATGCCTCAAAGGTTTAGCGCGTTCTGAAGAATTTCTTGTCAAATCTTCAAAAGCGTCACAGACACGCTGCAAAGTCTTGCCCGAATTTCGCGAGCGGCGATACACATCCGCCTTGCTTGATCGGCAAGCGAAGCAGCGACTTCAACTCCTCAATGTCGAAATCGGAATCGCACTTCTGCGAATTTCCATCGGCTTGAAGTCAACGCAAAATGCAGCGGTGGAGCCACCCCTCGAACCTGTCGGTGAAGAGTTCTTTTCACCTGGTTCTGTTCCGCCGATCGAACCGATGCAACGTCGGCTTCGGGCATTCGATTCATCTCACTCGATTTCATCTCTCCGCAATTTTGCCAGGAAG
Source organism: uncultured Planctomyces sp. (assembly GCA_937904325.1). Lineage (GTDB taxonomy): Bacteria > Planctomycetota > Planctomycetia > Planctomycetales > Planctomycetaceae > JABMPE01. Next base: position 9,246 of record CALGTK010000347.1, on the reverse strand, counting down.
GTTTGCAATGACTCGACAGATCCGCTGGGCATTCAGTGCTCTCGCAGGTGCGGCTGTCCTCACCTCTGCATCAGCCACCTCGGCCCAATGGTTCTCATTGCCGGGCTGTGGCTGTGCAACTCAGCCAGTTGCCCGTCCCGTCGCCCAGACATGTTACCAGCAGGTGCCGATCACTCAGTACCAGCAGGTCAAACACAAAGTTCGACGACCAGTCACCGAGGTCGAGTACGTTGAGCAGCCCGTCACGACCTACCGACCGGTTGTTGAGACGAAGACTGTCGACGTCCCGATGACCACCTATCAGAACGTAACCGAGTATCAGACTCGCACGACGCAGACTGGTAACTGGCAGACCAACTATCACTACCGACAGAAGCTGACTCCATGTCAGTACGATCCTTCACCAAGCCCGCTGGGGTGGTTGAACCGATCGGCCTACCGAATCCGATCAGCGTTCACACCAAACATTGTCGCGACGCGGCAGTTTGTTCCTCGAACATGCGCTGCTCAAGTGCCAGTGACTCGACGAGTCGCGGTGCAGTCTGTCCGCCAGCAGACGTACAAAGTGACGAAGTACGTTCCTGAGCAGACGACTCGGCGAGTTGCTGTGAACAAAGTTCGCTGGGTTGAAGAAGAAGTCATTGCGATGAAGCCAATCACTGTCATGCAGACCGTACCTGTCACGAAGACCGCATACGGATTCGGCGGCTACGCAGCCCTCAATCGGACAGCCTTGGGCTGGAACACGATCAGTACTCCTGCAACGACCATCTCGCTGGCTCCGACACCTGATCCAGTCAGTGCAGCCAAACCGGCGACGACACGAGCAGCTTCACGACAGGCTGACGACATTAACCGAGCACACGACGATCGCGATGAAGTCAACAGCATCGAGCGTAACCAGGAACCAGTCCGACGCAGTGCCGTAGAAAATCCTGGCCGAACCCTCGGGCAGCGATCAATGTTCAAACCAGTCCGACCGCGATCAACGCGAGCGGCCGGAATCGCACGCGTCGGCGGCTGGAAAGCCAGTACTCCGACCGCAGAAGTCTCACCAAGCCTCCCTCCAGTGAGTATGCCAATCGCGGCCGCTCACTGATTTCTCCCGCCGGTTCTATTCCGGCCGCCGGGCTCCATCCGGCAACGTTTCCCTCCCTTCCCCTTCTCCCTTCTCCCTTCCCCTCTCCCATGCTTGTAAGCGACGTCCTCCCTCCCAGGTTGCTTACAAGTGCAGTCTCCCCTCCGCTGCGTTTCGTTCTTCCCCGCGGCACCGGTATCACACCGGTGCCCTTTTTTATGCGCCGAAATAACTTCCAGATTGGACCACGCAGAACCCCAGCCGCACACAGTACAACTGTATCCTGTCGAGACTCACTGTGTTTATCTGTACTCTCTGTAGAAAAATGCTCGGATTCATAATTTAAGGGAAGCGATTTCGAACATGTGCCGGAATCAGTACCCTCGCTGCCAATTCGTGTTTCGAAACTCGAATCCAGAACACTCCAGACATCCAAAACTCAGGGGCGCCATGACAAACTCCTCATACAGTCGACTTGCTACCGTCGCTATCTTAGCCGCGGCAACTCTTTCATCCGCCTCGACACCAATTAGAAGTTTCGCCAACGAAGTTCCCACGACGACATTTGAATCGATTATCGCTGAACAAACGCGAGCGACTTTTGACCGGGTAACGAAGTACGTCGCCAAAAACAGCGCCGCGGCAGATGCCGAGCGTGCCTGGCAGTGGCTGTTTGTTACAGCGCTCGGGCACGGATTCGAACCTGAAGCCGTCGAGCTTGCCCGAACCTACATGAAATCTCCCAATGCTTCAGCAGCGACGCGAGGAATTGCTCAGCAGGTTCTGGCCATAGGGCTGGCCAAAGGAGGTAAGTCAGAAGAGGCCGTCGAACTATTCATTTCGCAGCTTCGCTTCGCAAGGTTTCAATCCGGCGGAACGTTAATCGAATTCGGCCGACAACTGGCAACTCAACTCCAGCTCACCCGAGACTTTGCTGCCGCACGGCACGTTTACGAGGAAATCGCCAGCAAGTTCTTCCTGAACGCAGACGTTCGCAGTCTATGCGAAAACCGCATCAAAAAGATGGACATGGTCGACCAGCGAGCTCCTGACGTCGAAGGCTCGGACATCACTGGCGGAACAGTCAGTCTTGCAAGTCTCGAAGGCAAAGTAGTACTCATCGACTTCTGGGCAACAAACTGCCCGCCGTGCCTCGAAGAGATGCCCAACCTGAAACGAATTTACGCGGATTACCACGACGACGGATTTGAAATCATCGGCATCAGCCTCGACGAAGATCCTTCGATCGTCGAGCAATTCACAACTCGGGCCAAAATCACATGGCCGATGATCGTTGAACGAAGCACCGTCGAATCACTTCGGGAAAGCTACTTTGTCCCCACGATCCCGTCGTTGTTCATCGTTGATCAAAGCGGAAAGCTGCACCAGTTTGACGTCCGAGGCAGGAACCTGCGAAGCGTGATCCAGAAGCTGCTGAAGAACTCTTGAATAACCCTACGGTGAATCGTCCGATTTTGGCTCCAGTCCCAATGCCTGTGCTGGCGATTCGAGCATCTCCGTAATGCGAATCGCTTTCTTACCGCGATAAACGCCAGGCATGCCTCGGAACATTGGCCGGCCACTGATCTTGATGGAAGCCCCAAGTTCAGCAGGCGCCTCGGTCATGATGATGTCGCCTACTTCGAGGTTCATGATATCGGCGGTCGATAGTTCTGTCTCCGCAATCTCGACATTCAGTTCCACGTTGGCCATCGTGAGACTGGCATTCAGATTCGTCTTCTGAGCATCATCCAACTCGCGTTTCTCGTGCGAGCCCCAACTTGTAGAAGTGAGCTTGCTGGCTTTCGACTCGATCGTATTAAACGGGATGCACAGATTGAGAATCCCGCGAGATTCTCCGAACGTGATTTCAAAGCTGATCAGTACGACAACTTCGTTCGGCGGAACAATCTGCACAAGTTGCGGGTTACTTTCGATCTGAACGACCTTGAGCTGCAGGTCACAGATTTCAGCCCAGGCGTTCGAGAGCGCCTCTAGAATTAGATCGGTGACGCGCGTCGCCAGCCGTACTTCGATTTGAGTCAGCGGGCGTTGAACGGAGCTTGCGCCTTGCGATTCACGGCTCGCGCCTAATAATCGGTCGACAATCGGAAACACAATGCTGGGATTGAGGTCGAGGATGATCTTCCCAGCGAGACCTTTTGAATCGACCAGAATGAAGCACGTCGGGTCCTCAAGACTGAACACGAATTCGCTATAGGTAAGCTGGTCCACGCTGAGCAACTTGACCTCGCAGATGTTTCTGAGCATCGCACTCAGTGCGGCACTCAGCTCACGACTGAAGCCTTCGTGTAGCGTCTGAAACGCCTCCATCTGCTCTTTGGAGACTCGCTCCGGGCGTTTGAAATCGTAAATCGAAACGCGAGCGGCGTAGTCTGACTCTTTCGCCGCACCGGTTGCGTCGCCGGGCTCAAGAGCTGCCAGCAACGATTCGACTTCTGATTGGCTGAGAACGTCTGCCATTCGTGGCTGCTCCCAGGTTGAATCACCGAACTCCGCCCGGTTGTCTGGTCAGGCTCTGAGCGACTACTCAGTGACTGACAGCGGACGATTTTGATTTCGGCGTTCGACCCTTCTGATGAGTTGAAGTTACCTGATCTGGCCGTTTCCGTGAACGATGTACTTGTAACTGGTCAATTCCCGAAGTCCACATGGCCCGCGAGCATGAAACTTGTCGGTGCTTATTCCGATTTCCGCTCCCAATCCGTATTCGCCGCCGTCGTTGAACCTGGTGCTTGTGTTGACGTGAACCGCTGCCGAGTCGACTGATGCTGAAAACTGAGTGGCAGTCGGCAGGTCTCGCGTCACGATCGCGTCTGTGTGGTGTGAGCCGTACTTGTTAATATGAGCAATCGCATCCTCAACATCGTCAACGACTTTGACCGACATTACGAGTCCCAGAAATTCCGTATAAAAGTCTTCGTCGGTCGCGGCCACCGAATCAGAAATCAATTCCTGCGACCTTGGACAGCATCGAAGTTCGACACCTGCTTCCTTTAACGCGTCAGCGATCTGGAGCAGAAGATCGGCTGCGACATCACGATGAATCAACAATGACTCGGCAGCGTTACAGACCCCTGGCCGGTGGGTTTTGCTGTTCACCACAATGTTCGTTGCCATTTGAGGATCAGCAGCCTTATCGACAAAGACGTGGCAGTTTCCGTCGTAGTGCTTGATGACGGGCATCGCCGCGTCCTGGGCAACTCGCTCGATCAAGCCTTTTCCGCCCCGAGGAATCGTCACATCGATCAGATCGCGAAGCCGCAGGAACGATCCCACAGCATCCCGGTCGGTCGTATCGACTAGCTGAACAGCATCCTTCGGCAGACCGACTTCTTCCAGAGCTTCGACCAGCAGACCATGCATTGCATGGTTACTGTGGAACGCCTCTTTTCCGCCTCGCAAGATCACCGCATTGCCACTCTTCACGCAGATCGCGGCCGCATCGGCCGTTACATTCGGGCGTGATTCGAAAATAAAGAACACGACTCCAAGTGGCACTCGAACTCGGGTAACCAGCAAACCATTCGGCCGGGTGTTGCTTTCGAAGATCTCGCCGATCGGATCCGGCAATTTCGCGATTTCTTCCAACGCCGCCGCGACTCCTTCGATTCGGTTTTCGTCGAGCCTCAGTCTATCGACCTGCGCATTCGTCAGTCCAAATGTCGAAGCCGCTTCAATGTCTTTTGAGTTGGCTTCGAGGACCGTAGCGGTCCGAGTTCGAAGCAATTCTGCCGACCGTTCCAGCCAGGCGTTCTTCTGCTCACCCCGAGCCACGGTCAGTTCACGAGACGCAATTCGGGCACGAACTGCCCACTCTTTTGCGTATTGATCAAAATCCGTGTGCGTAGAGTCAGTCATCAGAATTCTTCGATAAGGTCAAGATCGTCGCCCGGAGCACACTGAAATCATCTGAAATTTCGGTAACTCCAAGCCACAAGGGAGTATCCGGCAAGGGCAGAAACGTGTCAACGCGGCAAAATCACTGCGGATACACTCGATCACTGAGACATGCCCGTTCGGCAGATTCGCGTCATTGCCATCCAGATACCATTTCGGCAACCAGTTTCCGGTACGACCAATGGACCGGGACTAATGAAAGACATGGTCGCCCGTGAAAATACGGCAAATCTGCAATCAACCTGTCAGAATCAGAACTCAAACAGTTCCAACTCCTCTGAGTAGTCCGCAGGGTCGAAATTCACGAGTTGGCCTTCACGAAATACCAGAATCAAGCTCTGACCATTGCGATCCTGTTCCCATTTCCAGACTTCGTCGCCGCTCTGGTAATAGCCGCCGCCTTTTTTGATCCAACTATCATTGTGGAGCCGTCGACCTTCCTGACCAATGATTCGCCTGACCTCGGATGTCGACATGCCTGAACTAATCCGATTAGCCAGAAGCCATCGCAGATCTTCAGGATCCCGCGACTTCTGGTAGCTTTGACGATGCTGTTCCTCGTCGCGGGTGCCAGCTTTGGCTCCGAACATGTCATCAAAATCTGGCAGGTTGCGGGCCGAGAACGATCCGCAGCCACTCGAGGAAAACGACATGACAACGACCAAGACGGATACCATCAGCCTGGAATTTGACCACAACATCTTGGCAATCCTTGTTCGTGATAGGCCGCCGGGATCTCTCAAGCATTTCGAATGCTGACCTTCGTGGTCCGTCAATTGATCCGATAAACCCGGTTTCAACGTCTTCTTGCGCGAACTTACGCGAGAGGTGCCGGTAAGGCAGGTACGATTGAATCTGCAGATCAATCGTCAAAGTAAAGCGGCAACCTGCGACGACCTCGGTCGTTGAGACAGTAACGCGTTGATTCTGCAGATCTTGCGTTGATATAGTCGATCCTGAAAATACGTGGAAGACGGCCTCGCGCGGTGTAGCAACTATCCCGCATACTTTCCGTTTGTACCTGGATGCTGTTTTAATTCTTTCTAATCGAACAAGATTCTACACTTCCAATCAGTTCTTGTATGTCCGGCCTGGCCGACGGAGCACCACTGATGAGCAGCCCTCGAAAACATCTCTTCCCAATTGCCGCCTGGTGCGTCGCTGCGTTTGCCATGCTGGGAAGCGTGGCCGTCGCGCAGAAAGTCGAAACCAAAGGCGGATTCAACCTGGTAGCGCAACCTGTCGCGACCGGCGAAGAACGACAAGCCCAACCGGACCTGTGGATCTTCGAGCTTGAATTCAAATCCCTTCGCATGATTGAAGTACCAATCACTGACGCCCGCACGGGTACTAAACGACCGGAACTGCTTTACTACATAGTTTATAAAGCGATCAATCGAGAGATCGATCGAAAGCAAGAGGAACAGGACCGCGTTCCAATCAACGATCTCGGAGAGAATCCGACGGTCGGCTTCTTCGTTCCGGAAATTTCGCTCATCACAACTGATAATGGAAAACGCACTGTCATCAACGATTCAGTGATACCAGAAGCACAAAGCGTAATCAGCCGTCGCGAACGCCTTCGCCTCTTGAACACAGTCGAAGCCTCACAGCCAATCCCGTCAACTGTCCCGAAAGATGCCGAAGATCCGGAAGGCTTCTACGGCGTCGCTATTTTTCGGGCCGTCCCCGCTGACACTGACTTCTTCACAATCTTTCTGGCAGGCTTCTCAAACGGATACAAGCTGGTGAAGGGGCCGGTTTCTTACGACGATCTAAAAGCTCGTGCTGACGAAGGAAACCTTCTTGTTAGCGATCAAGTCTGGAACGGAGTGCTCACACAGCAATGGCGAGCGGCCGCTCAAGTTGGTGACCTGCTTCGCGATGGTAAATTCCCACCAGACGGCTCTGCTGACCAGCAGTGGTATTACACGGTGACGAACGACCGTGTTGATGACGGAGTGATCGTCTGGCGAAAAACACTGACTCAAGACTTCTGGCGCCCGGGTGACAGCTTCGATCAGAACGAGCGAGAGATTAAAGAGAAAACCAAACCGCTCTGGATCTATCGCCCGGATGACACACGCGATCCGAAAGCCGGTGCAGTCGAGACTGCGTCTTCAACACCTTAGTAATCCTCAACGCTCAAAACTGAATTGAATATCACAGCTTCCCGTGCATCGCATTGGGAGGCTTTTCTTTTTGCAGATGGATCTCCGGATTCCTGGATTCTGACCGATATTCTCAGACTTCAAAATCCGCGCAGGGCTGATGATCTTTCACGAATCTGCCGCGTTTTCCCGGGCATGAATGAATCCGGCAAGGCAGTTCATTTCGAGCGAGCCTTTGTGACCGGATTCTGAGAAAGGATACAGCCATGTCTACAGTCACCAGGTCCACCATGACGAAAGGTTCGCAGAAGTCATCAGGCATATTTTTTCAAATGGTGAAAGCCGCAATTCTAACTCCGTTGGCGGTACTCATCTGGCCACTGGCGAAAGTCTGGAATGGTTTCAGTACCCACTTTCTGTCGTACCTCATTGGACAGGTCGTCCGAGACCGCGATCGAATCTATCGAATCCGATTCGTTTGGTACGGCGACTCGATTTACCTGCACCCGATGATCTGGGGAAGCCTGGCTCTGTTTGGTCTGACAGCCGGAGGCGTACTCACTGCCGGATGGGCATTGCTTGCCTGGTTCGTCGCGTTATTCGTCTGTTACATCACGATCCTCTACAACTTTGACATCATTCGTTGCTCCATTCTGGCGACGGGCATCGTCGCGTTCTTCGGGCTGGCTCACTTTTCCACCGTTGAACTCGCCTGGAATCCGCTGACGGCGGTGGCCAATCATGTTCGGCTTTTGGACGCGTCGGTATCACCCGGCTTCTTCGTTGCAGCGGCCTACGTATTCACCGCGTTGATCTCGGCAGAAGTTGTCTGGGCCTGGTTGTTTCACCGGGTGGAGATCGACGAGTCCTACGTCTACGAGCATCAGTTCATGAAAACGTCGACTCGCGAGCCAATTTTTGCTCGCGGACTGAAGCGGGAAACACGAGACATTCTCGAACTGATCCTGCTTGGGGCCGGCGACATTCAGCACCGGACTCGCAAGGGATATCGACACTTTAAGAACGTCCCGTTCGCCTCGCTGTGGTTGGGTACGGCCATCGACTCGCTGTTGGACTTTCGCCGTAAGGGTGAAATCGCCCTGCAGCACGACGGCCACGAGGATGCTGCCGATGTGCGAATTTCGGACGCCAATCAAGAACTGGAAGGCGACGACGTCATGGACGATGACATCGACAGTGGTGATGAGGACGGAGCCGACGACATGCGCTAGCCTCGACTTTTGCAGTCAGGTAGGAAGTGCGAGTGCGGTAAGTATTACCGTCTTCCTGCGTGCGTTTTTTTTTGAACGGTGGTCCGTGGCATCGCCTGTGGGAAAAGGTATTTATCCCAGGCGTTGTATCGGACGGTTGGCAGGGCGTCGAAGAAAGTGATCGACGTCTTGCCGGCCCAGTTGACGTGAATCGTTTCTCTGTTTCGCCGGGGTAGATGGTCGAACCAGTAAACGAATCAGTGTGTAAAGACAGAACAGGCACGGTTCAACGTGAAGTACTGTGTTGCGGCATCGTCCCCGAGTAGTTTCCAGCGACAAGTGCTCTCTGATTTTCTTGAAAACGTGGCTTCGATCATCCCAGCGACCAACGAACGCTTCGACAATGCGTCTGACACTCATGCGAATCCGGATGCTGCAGGGAGTATTCGTATCGATGGCTGTTTGAGTCCACGACGTCCTTGGGGCTGGACAATCGAGTTCCGACAACGCGCGGTCGTCCATGCTGACCGGCGGTCGGTCGCGTAACACTGCAGCGGATGAAATTTTGCTGACCAGCGCAGCCAGACAACCGATAGCCCATGCATCAGTTCCGGCGGTGTCTTGTGGACAACTCCCGCTTTTCGACTTTCTTCACGAATTCGGTACAAAACGCTCAACATCGGTAGTGCCCATGTCCGCGTTGCGCCGGTCACCTGGACACGCAATGCATGGACCACCCATTTGTGTCCCCGGCGATGAACGACATGCTGCTAGCTGGATCGAACCGCATCGATGGGAAAACGCACGATGTATACGAACTGAAATGGACCGCGGAGCGGCTACCCGACCACGAAATCAGACGACTGCCAAGCACCATGACAGCCGCCGTCAACAGGCCCGCAAACCGCTCCCACACTCAGGGCGA
>CALGTK010000346.1 GCA_937904325.1 uncultured Planctomyces sp. | reverse complement strand
CGGTGACGACTTCGTAAGTTTGAAAGCTACTGTCCGAGTGCCGGGATATTTTCTGGAGGGACTGATCCAGGTATCGCCGGACTTGCTGTTCCAGGGCCTCCTCCAGGATTCACAATTGGAGCAGGCGTTTGAGGTGTGCCCACGACCGCTGGGATCTCCCCACCAGCTACAGGCTCCGTCGTTTCAGGCATTACACGGTCTTTAACCAATGTCGGCTTATATGCAAATTGCAATGTGAAGGTCGTACGGTCGATTAGTTTGAACTGAGCCTCTGCGGTTGCAGGACCAGTGCCTGGTTGACCAGACGCTCCCGGCCTCGGGAAACCGGGTCTGGCTATACCCGGACTGAAACCTCGCTGTGGAGTGTTGCCAGCTTTCGGAGCTCCGTTCTCATAAAGCTCAACTTTTACGGGCGGCGGATTGTCAGTAATGACAGGGTGCGAAATTCCCAGAATGGCGACTGGAACAGGCCCCTGAAAGTTGTCTTCTTGTTTGATAAATGGTTTCCGCAGATTCTGAACGAGCGTGTCGCGTACGAAGATCACTCCCCCGCCCAATCGGTCCTCTGGTGCGTAGTAGTGTTCGCACATCAGAGTTATGACGTAACCTTCGCCAGCAGGTCCTTTCGTTTTCTCGTCTTCAGTGAGGAAGTTTTTGTCCTGCACACGAAGACCATCGAACCATGTCTTGAGGTCAGCGTATCGCTGAGCGGTCATGCTCCGAACGTTGACTCTTGGGATTTTCGTCAGGTCGTCTTCGTCGAGTTGCAACCCGACAGCTCGTGGCAGAGCTTCATTGACTCCGCGAAACAGTTCAGCCCAAAGTTCGCGTTCATCCAGGTAACTGACAAGATGAGTGCCCTTTTCGACAAGCCCATCGTGAGTGCCACGGGCACTGTCGTACGCGCTCTGGCCACTGCCTAAGGCACTTTTGAATGAGTCCGCAGCACTTTCGACCTCACCAAACCGCTCTGTGTTTACGTTTGCGGATGCATTCGCGTAACCCGCTACGGACGTTGCCAGGCCACACAGCAAGGTGGCAGCGGTGGCAACGGCCCACGGTTTCTTTTGACGAATCTTTCTGGCAACTGCGATTTCCTTTGGCAGCAGAGTTGTTCGAAGTTTAGTGAGCTGAAGAGTCTGCAGCGCCAGGCCATAAGGCACCGCAAAGGTCATAATGTTTTCCTGAAACACCGGAGCGTTCAAGACTGTGTCACCGACGACTGCGTCGAACGTTTCGACCCGTTCGACGTCGTACTGCAAATTCTGCTGAAGGAATTTCTGTAGACCAGCCAGTTTGAACCCGTTGCCAACCCCGACAATCTTTGAGATCTTCGCTTCCCGGTTCACGCTCGAGAAGTAGCCAATCGATCGCTGAATTTCAGCGACATAGTCATTGAAGACTGGCCGCAATGCCTGGAAGACTGCTCGTGGGTCCGGAGACTTTGTAGCGTTACATTTGAGATGTTCGGCCTTTGCAAACGTCAGCTTCATCTCTTTAGTAAGCGCTCGTGTGAAATGGTTTCCGCCGACGGGCACGTTGCGAATCCAAATCTTCTCACCATTGGAAACCATCAGCGTGGTATTGTCTGTCCCCATATCGAGCATAATCGTGTGCTCTTCCGGGGCGACGAATTCGTCCTCAGTGCTGCGACGGACTCCCAACGTGTCGTAACAATGGAAGTTGTAGAGTGCCAACGGCGCGATCTGCACAACTTCGACTTCAACTTTGGCTTCGGTGAATGGTCGCAGGGCTTCGTAAACCTGTTCGGTCTTCATGGCGAACAGACCGACTTCGGCCCCCAGCATGAAGCCGCTTTCCTCGATGCCGCCACCGAGTGTCTGGAAGTCCCAGATGACATCTTCCAGAGCGAATGGAATCTGCTGACGAGCTTCGTACTTGACGACGTCAGCAACCTTGCTGCTTTCGACTGGCGGCAGTTGGATGAACCGCGCCAGAGCCGAATGTCCCGGAAGACTGATCGCGACCAGATCGCCAGCAATGTCGTTACGTTCGAGGAACTTATCGAGTGCCTGTTTGATCAACTCGCGAGGAATTGCGTCAGGCTGGCTGAGTATTTTTGGATGCGGGATGTAGTCGTACGCAACTGCGAGCACCTGTTCAGCCTGAGCGGCGTACTTCAGGCGGACGGCTTTCAGTCCTGCCTGCCCAATATCAATTCCCCAGACCGCTCTGTTTTCTGCCATGACGGACCGTTTCCTGAAGATATGCCGGACGATGCACCGGGATCAGGCGATTCTCAGAGAGAACTCTCTGTGAAGATGTATACCTGAATGGACGTGACCTTGCTCGTTGTTTCCCCCAGCGACCAAACTGTGGACGGGGCCGAGATCGTTCGCATCAGACGGTGACACAATGATGTGAAATGAAAGAGTTTACCGAACTGATGCTGTCGCTGGAGTTTAGCTGTCGTTAACAATAAAGAAACCAGATAATGATTGTCGATTCTGACGCCTGTAGTGTCCGCCGGTTTCTGGCACCTGCAAGACAAACTGGCACAGCCAGAATTTCACATTCAACATGACCTTCGCGTGCTTACAACATCAGATTTCCAGGAACTGAGGTAAAAATGAAGCGTCCATGAGACAAGCAGGCTGTGGCCAGAATTAATGCGACGCTTGTGGTGTGTCGCTTTTATTTCAGAACAGATCTTACTTGCCAGACGGAACAAGGCACTGAGAGGGGTTCCCGCGGAAATTAGTTCCAGGAAGTTCTCAAAATTCTTCAAAGAAGTCTGTAAAACAACCGGAGGGATTTTGTAAATGGTT
>CALGTK010000345.1 GCA_937904325.1 uncultured Planctomyces sp. | reverse complement strand
GACTGCCAGAGAACCAGCGCCCGAGTAACGCGAAACAGTGACGAATGAGGATCGCGTAAAGCCTCTTCCACTTCAGACGCCGCAAACGGCTCGTGCCGATTTGCCAGCAGAATTAGATCGTCGACCGTGTACTGACCAGCTTTCACCAAGGCCAGATGATGAATATTTGCCTCTTGCCGTCGCCCGACAAGATCCAGCAACCTGGCTGCGCTACGATGTAGTTCGGCATCGTCCGGGTGTCGACTGACAAGTTCTGTAACTCTTGAAACGGCATCTGAATGCCGACCGAGTTCTTCCAGAATCGCAGCAGCCTGCAATGCGGCGTCAACCGCCACCGAAGAAGTACCAGCGTCGACAACCGTCTTGTGAAAATACGAAATGGCCTCTTCGTACTCAGTAAGATGTCGGCAGGCCTGGCCCGCTAACAGCCATACTTCCGGTTGAGTCCCTCGAGGCAACTCCAGTCCGCGAGCAAGATTTCGAACCTGCTCATAGTCACCGCTGACGTAGGCCTTTTTGATGGCATCCGCCGGCTGGTCCTCTGACACGAAGAACCACCACGCGACAAAGCAAGTGGCGGTAACTGCCACCGCAGAAATGATTCTGTGGGCATCAAAGAATCGCAACTCGACCTCAACTGTTCCCGCAACGAATTATGTTTGTGTATAAGCGTCAGCAATCGCTGACGAACTCAAGACACTGCTCCCCAGCATCAAGCTCGTAAATTACAGTTTGTACCGAACTAGAGATGTCGTCTACCGGCAAAGTTGCCCATGCATCCCTTGTCAAGGAAACTCAGCGGACGGTTCAACGAGTTCCAGGACATCTCTACGAGACTGAGCTTGTCAACAACGAGTCACGCGGAGTTCTCTCAGGGAATTCGAATGACGTGAACCCACCACGGTTGTTTGCCGACTTCGTAAGTCGCGAAGCGGTAAAGAGCTCCATCTTTTTTGCTGATACTAAATGCAGCGAGGCGGTCTGAAGACTGGCCAGCGGCGTAGAGGAAGCGACCGGTGGGGTCGATCGCAAAGCCGCGTGGGGTCGGCTCCGTTGGAGTCTGACCGAGGCTGGTCAAGTTGCCAGACTGCGAATCGATTCGGTAGCCGGCGAGACTGTTGTGACCTCGGTTGGCGACGTAGACGAACTTGCCTGAAGGATGAATCTCGATGCGGGCGTTGCTGCGGGTTTCTCTGAAATTGTCAGGGACGCTCGACAAACGTTCGCGAAAAGAGAGCTGGCCAGTCTTATGATTTAAGTTAAAGGCAGCAATCGCACATGCCTGCTCATAGTCGAAGAAAACGACGTCGAGCTTCGGATGAAAAGCCAACTGCCGAGGCCCGGTATTGGCTCCCGTGTCGACGATTAAAGGAACATTCGGCGTAAGCCGTCCGGTCTTCTCGTCAAAGCGGAACTGATAAATTGCGTTTGGACCGGTGTGAGGCACAAACGCAAACCGGTTCGATGCGTCCATCATGATTGCGTGGGCTTTGATGTCCGTCGCGATTTCCTGTAAAGGCTTTTCGCTGATTGAACCATCCTTGCCAATCTGATGCACGGCAACTTTGGCGGCGACGTAGTAAGCAGTCAGCAGAAATCGCCCGGTTCGGTCCGTCGCAACGTAAGCCGGATCAGCACCAGCCGCGACCACGTTGATCAACGTCAGCCCTCCGTCCTGGTTGATGCGAAAGCTAGCCAGCTTGCCCGCTCGACGAAGTGACGCGTACAGAAACCGGTTTTTGGGATCAGAGGTAAGACCGCCAGGAGGACTCGGTGTTTTTACGTTGGCAACGGCCGTTAGTTCTCCACTCGACTCATCCACCGAGTACACCGCAATTCGATTTTCCCCGTCGAGCGATATATAGACGAATTCACAAGCCACAGTGATCGATGCTCCTGCGAGCAATGCTGAAGCAACGACGAAGGTCTGGACAATCACGAATCGCATGAGCCATCCTCTTTGACAACCAACATTGAAATTACAGTCGACGGAGTCTTCGTAAAGGAGACAGCAGAAGAAGCAGAACGTGCAGGCGAAGTCTGACGCTGCTTATCCCGTTTACTCCTGGCCGACTTCTTAAGCAGTTTCCTCGCTATGACGGCTACCTCGAAAACATCGCTATCCAGAGATTCCCCCGGAAGAAACGAGTCACTCAGACAACGAACTGATTCTGATACTGCGCGGGCCAGTTTTCCAGGACAACGGCGGATCATCCTTAACACCCAGACCGCTGGCACGCCCCAACATGCGGGCTGCAAGATTGTGATGGCACGTCTTCTGCCAAAGCAGGTACCCCGTAGTGATGCGAGGATTGATCTCAACGATGATCGGCTCAATGTTCTGATTACTGGGAACGATCAGGTCAAATCCGACATACCCACTCAGACCGGTTATCGCCGAACAACATCGACGAACGACACGCTCGACGCGAGTTTCGACGGAAGAATCATGCTGGACGGGAAACTCTGCGCCTTCGTAACCGAACCGCCCATCCGTGGACAGAATCTGCATGCAAGGCGGCAGAACGTCGATGCGGCAATTTTGCGGTTTACCAATCTGCCCTGCAGTAACGATCGCTGCACACGCGACGGCTGTTCCTTCAATGAAGGGCTGCCGAATAAAACTGAAACCTGCTCCATCCCTGCGAAGATGCGTCGTCGCCTGAGCAAGCTCGGCAGCATTCGCCACTTTGAAAGTCCACAGCGAACCAGCACCGTCACGTGGCTTGATTACGCAAGGGAATTTCGACTTACTGCCTGCTTCAAGGTTCTCAGGATTTTCAGGCTCAAAGGTCTCTGTTAGTACCGTCGGAATATTGGCGTCTGCCAGATACTCGGAAAGCCTCAGCTTGTCGCTGCACAATGTGGTCGCGGCAACATTGCAACCAACCAGCTTCGTTCGGATTGAAGCGGCCTCGACTCTCGCAGTGAGAATCCCGTGAAACTCGGGAGCGATCACAAAAGCAGCATCGGACTCATCGCACAATCGTTCGAAGATTTGCCTTTCCTCGATCGCCGATGAGCTCTGGACAACCTCGCAGCTTGAAGACTCGGCAAACGGTGACTCCCCTAAACGACGGTCCCATGTTGTGACTGCATCGACGCCGGGAATTCGGAGAAGATCTTCGACCAGCGATACAAGCATCGCCCGGCCTTCAACAGCCAGCGAGCTGTCGAGCAGCTGGCCCTGCCACGCACCACCGCACACGTATTCGGAGACAAAGACTCGCATGGCAGATCCGATACAGACAAGCGGAATCAGGATTCCTGACGGGCCAGTTCCAGATCATGGTCGACCATCATTCTGGCCAACTCGCCGAAGCTGACTTTCGGCTGCCAGCCTAGCTTCTCTTGAGCCTTCGTCGCGTCGCCACACAGGATGTCAACTTCGGCCGGGCGGAACATATTGACATCGGTTTCGACCAGATTGGCCCAGTCCAGACCGACGTGCCCGAACGCCGCGTCCAGGAAATCTCGCACCGAGTGAACCTGTCCAGTAGCAACAACGTAATCCTCAGGGACGTCCTGCTGAAGCATCAACCACATCGCTTCGATAAAGTCGCCGGCAAAACCCCAATCGCGTTGAGCTTCGATGTTGCCAAGGCTCAGCTTATCCTGCAAACCAAGTTTGATTCGAGCGACCGCCTTCGAAATCTTACGAGTGACAAATGCTTCACCGCGTCTGGGCGACTCGTGGTTAAACAGAATCCCATTCAACGCGTACATGTCGTAAGACTCGCGATAGTTCACCGTCTGCCAGTAAGCGTAGACCTTGGCGCAAGCGTACGGGCTGCGTGGATAAAACGGTGTCGATTCAGACTGCGGTGTCTCGACGACCTTGCCGAACATCTCACTGGAAGATGCCTGGTAGAAGCGGACCTGCTTGCCGGCTCGCTGTTGATATTCCCGGATGGCATCAAGCATTCTAAGGACGCCAACTCCGGTGACGTCAGCCGTATACTGAGGTAGATCGAACGAAAGTCGGACGTGACTTTGAGCAGCAAGGTTATAAACTTCGTCCGGGTTAGCCTTGTCGAGAATCTGCCCGAGATTCGAACCGTCGGCCAGGTCAGCGTAATACAGCCGCTCGCCCGCTTCACCGATACCAGGCGCGCGGCAGGAAACGATCCCGTGAACTTCGTAGTCACGTTTCAGGAGGAAGCGGGTCAGGTAATGACCGTCCTGGCCGGAGATCCCGGTAATGAGTGCTCGTCGTTTGGTGTCTGCCATAATTCCGGTTTTACTAACTGCTGCGTGCGACGGTCAGGTTTAAGATATTGCGTGCAGATCAATCGTCGGCTGAGTAACGAGGCTGCCCGCTCCAGCCAAGTTTCTGCTCCAGGACGCTGTAGTAGTTGTGTCCAGCAAGGCGGACCAGCTTGAAGGTCACGTCAGCTTTCTCGAAGTCAACGCGATCCCCGACGTGGAATGGGACCCGGATTTGCCCGTCGATCACCAGAACAACTTCTGTCCGAGCAGAAGGAAGCTCCAACTGATAACGCCGATTCGCGCAGTCAACCAATGCTCGATTTGAAAGTGTGTGTGGACAGATTGGCGTTACAACGACAACGGGCAAGTCCTGCCGTACTGCGGGACCACCAGCCGACAGACTGTGGGCTGTCGAGCCTACCGGCGTGCCGACGATCAGTCCGTCGCAGCTATAAGTTGTGACCGGAGCACCGTCGATACTCATTGCGACCTCGATCATTTGCAGAGTTGCTTCCGCGCTGACCGCTACCTCGTTAACTCCGAGCCAGCATTCCGATTCACCGTTTGGCCTGGTCATCGTGCATTGAAACATCAGGTGTTCGACGACGTCGAAATTGCCCGTCCGGATCTCTTCAAAACGCGCCCGGAACTGGTCTGGCGTCAAATCCGCCAGAAAACCCAATCTACCAAGATTAATCCCAATGATTGGCATCTGGTGTTGGCCAAACTGACGACACGCGCGAATAATCGCTCCATCGCCCCCCAAAACCACGGCAACTTCCGACCCGTCCAGAGTCCTCGGATCAAGCTCCTCAATGACGGCTTCGGTCAGCAGTTCGACATCCGGATGACTATGGAGAAACCCGGCAAGCTCGGAGGCAGCTCGCTCAATTCGTTCGCTGCTGTCTCTTTTAAGCAGAATCAGTCTTAAAGTTTTCGTATTCATGCGGGTATATCCGGGATAATGGCCGGTACTGCGGCGGGAACAGTCCGTCACTACGGACATTCTGTCGGCATCTCCATAGACCTTCCACCCTTGAATGGCTGATTCGGAAAATGTCAGAAATCCGTCGCTCGGCATTAACGAAACCGTTGAACATGGCAGCCTTTACGTTCTGCACTGTTTGCGGCGTGAACATGCCAAATTGGGAACATATTTGATGAATTCCTGACGCCGCGTACAAAGATTGTCTCAGGAACCATGTCAAACTATGACGATGGTGCTGATTGTGCGGGGTCTCCAATCCTCGTGTGTTCCGCTGCGGTGTCCCCCACCGTTTTGGAAATCAGTATCCCCTCTCAGCAATGCCTCGCAAGAGGACGGTCGACAATGTCAGTTCTGCGACCAATCTGGTTGAATCTGGCTATTCTTGCAGCATTAGGGCTGCAGGTTGACGCTGTATTCGGTCAGGTTTTCAATGGTCTGCAGAAACAGGCAGGAACCAGCCGGTCGACTAAAGGACCTCACTATTTCACAATTATGGGGCACATCGGTCGCCCGGATTGTTATGAGACAATGGTCTCTTCACCGTCGCTGGTGGATTTTGTCGAGATAGCAGGTGGTCTCAAGCCAACAGCCGCTGGCTCAATCAGAATTGTTCGGGGTGGAAGAACTGTTCAATCGACGTTCTTCTCCAGCAAGTCGCTGATGAGGCTTGCACCAGGTGACATTGTTGTAGTTGACGGGAAGGTCAACCAGGGCCGGATCATACTTCGTGGCAACCAGAAACCAATTGATGATGGTGCAGCAGAAGTCAGCCTCGCCATTACCGGCCTCCGGAACTATCCCGTCGTTCTAACAATTCCAGCCGAGCGAGCGACCATTCGCTGGGTGACTCGGCACCTGGGACTTAATTCCGGAGTTGCGAACTACGTTAAATCAATCACGCAACGACAGTCAGAGCGAGTCTTTCCCGACACTCGACTTACCACGGGTACAGTCCTGGCATTCAACCCGGCCTACGTGGATCAGTCTCGGCTTCCAGACGACCTGCCAGTTGCGGTTAAGCCTGGCCGTCCAAACAACACACAAGCGCAGCCAACTGGTCCGGTTCCTCAGCTACCGCAGACTGCTGGCCCGAAAAATCAATTCAGTGCAGCTCCAGGTAGAGCCCGAGTTCCAACGATCGGAGTCACCCCACCCGCGGTAGACCCTCAGCGTGACAATCTTGACCTTACGCCAGGCGAGCAGGCGTTCGTAAAGCAACTGCTGACTGATCCGGCATCCGTGTCGCTCGATGAACCAACTCCAGAGCCGTCTGGTCAGGCGTTCGTCGCGCAGCAACCAGTAAACGTTCAGCCATCATCAACTTCGGTGATCGATACAAATAGCAATGGAGGCGTACCTGCATCGACAGGTCACCCAGGCCTGGCTTCCGTCTCTGACAGTCCACGACAAACAACACAGTCGCTTCCAGTTTCGACACCTGCCCCAGCCGGTGAACGCGTTGACGCCCCCGCAGTGACCGTCTTATCCCCGGAAGCAACGCGTCCCTATCAGTCAGAGCCGGCCACACCAGAAACATTGAAGCCGTTCGGAAGTTCACGCAACGTGCTTGAAGATCTACAACCAGAGCCTCGCCCGGCAGCGGACATCGTGCGAACCGAAGCTGGCGGCACCGGCAATGGTCAGAGTGACTTATCGCTGGCGATGCAGGCCGCGACTCTTGCAACCACAACGACCGCCACCAGTTCAGACCAACCGACTACAACGAGCAACCACGAAAACCCTCCGCCATCCTCATCGACACAAACGATCAACGGACCGAACCCGACATCCCCATTGACTCCTCTAATGCCAGTACAGCCTTCAACTGAGTTGCCCATACGAACTGGCTCGGCACCAACAAATCCTGCAACGATGACCACCAAGCTATCATCTGACGGCAGCAGGCTTCTACCGCCGCCCCCAGGAGGGCCAAACTGGCCGATAATTTCCGTATGCTTTGTTGGACTTCTTGGAGCAATCACGGCGTGCTTCCTCATTTACTCGATCGCTCATGAACACCCGGCACCACGAATCTCACAGATTGATACCTCAGGGCGTTACTGGCTTGACCGGATGATCGAAAACAATATTCCGATCGATGAGGAAACAGTCAACTATCCTCACAACACGCAACTGTTTGGCAAACCGGCTCCTATTCAACGAGTCGACGCTGCACATCAAACCGTTCCACGGCCGCACTTCTCTGCTCCCGGCGGCAAGTCCGGCGTATTGAGCGAAACTCCCATGATGCCCGACGCTCCGACGCCTGAGAATCCAGACGACAACGACACCCGAATTGTCAAAGTGCATACCAGTAGGCTTCTGCGAAAACAAAGCGCTGCAGCCGGCCCGATGCCACATTCCGTCGAGACAGCAGCGCATCGCCGTGACGCGACATCGGGGCACTCCAGATTTACAGAAACAGCAGTCTTCGGCGACACGGCTCAGCCAGCCGATCAATCTCCAAGCACTGTTAACCTGTCGGATTCTGAATCATCGGTGGTACCGGTACAGAAGTCCGTCCGACAGTTCCGAGTCGACGATGGGCACAAGACCGACAAGAACGACGCCCGTACTACCGGCCGCCCCACACCAAGGCGCAAAGCTGTAACAGTGCAGCCATCGCCGTTGGTTGTTCAGGGAGCGAACCTGCTAGATCGGATTCTTTCATCAGTTGAACACGAACAGACGGTTGCACGCCCAAAAGCAGACGCGTCAAGCCGAAACAAACGACAGTCAGACGAACGAGGCAACTCATGACCGCCGCGCTTGAACTTGGTTCGTCGTCACTTCAGTCTTTGCGACGCGAAGAAGACGTCCTGAAATCTCGAACCAGCCGTTGCGTTTACGCCGTCCTGCCGGACTCACCCGCGCATCAACGTTTGCTCGAACAATGCGGTCTTCAATTTACGACATGCGAAGACGGTATCCTGCTGCTCGGTGACGCCGCATTCGAACACGCAGAACTCTTCAAGTCACCATGCCTTCCATTGATGGTTGGTGGCCGCATTCCGAAATGTAACCCACTCGTCCGGCAGCTCATCAGCTCACTGGTCGAGGCCATTCTGCCTATTGCCAGTAACCGAAACGACATCTGCGCTCTTACACTGCCCGGCGGAGCGGCGATTGATTCATCCAGTGAAGCGCGAGCGGACCTCGAATTCTACATTCGTCTGGTCAAGCTGCAGGGCTACGAACCAAAACTCGTTCCGGCCAGCCAGGCGTTAGTCCTTGCCGAGCTGGTCGAAAACGCCTTCACGGGCATCGGCATCGTCTTTGGAGCGTCCGGTTGCGAAGCCATTCTCGCGCACCGCGGAAACCCAATCTGCCACGCAGCCAGTGACCACGGTGGAGAATGGATCGACCGTGAACTGGCGAAGAAACTGTACGCTCCATCTATCGACGCGGCCGATGATTCCGCCGCTGCAGAGACCGCTCAAAACTTTGCCCCCGAGTCGCTGCTCTCAATCACTCTCCAGCGGGAACAACTGAAGAGTGCTGCAACGATCTCTGGAGACGACTTTACAAAGCATGTCGAATCGCTTCTTCAGGAAACGATCTTCGAACTCTGCGATGCGTTCAGCGGCGAACTGACCCGCAGTCGTCGAGCCAGAGAACTGCCCGTCCCACTCCCCATCGTGTGTGGTGGCGGCCTCATCGAAACTCCAGGCTTCGGTTCGATCCTGGCTGGCGTTCTGCAGGAAGTGAACCTGCCGATTGAAATACAGCGACCTCGATTGGTCACGCGAAGCGATCGCAGCATCGTTCGCGGTCTGCTGATCAGCGCCGAACTGGAAGCGACATCCCGCCCTGCCGGACGCGCGGCATAAAGTTCAGTAGCGTGTCAGCAGCCTTCCAGCAACAGACAATTACCTTGAGCCCAACCTGCATCTTCAGGCCGGGCTCATTTTCATTCGTCTGGTAGTTTGAGTTTTCCGCTGTCATGCTATGAGGAGCCAGGAACCAACTAACGTTTTTGTCACCACGAAGAGCACGAAAAAACATCTTGTCTCTTTCCGTGAATTCCGTGGTTATGACTTCATTCATAAACTCCAGAACTATGACCGGTAAAATCGGATGATGAATCTTCGCCGTTCGCTCTTCATCATTATGTTACTGAGCCTGATCTCGCCGACGCTCGGCGCCGGCAATGGAGTGGTCGATCCCTTAGCTGATGGCTTGCGACCATTCCTCGAAGCGTTCGGTGGACAAAAATCTCAATTCGAAATTTCGGGAACAATCCTGCTACCAATTGACGGCAAGGAGCAGAGCGTCTCGGTCCAGCTTATTCACTTCGATGACGAAGCATTCGACCTGTCGCTGACGCATGACGAATATGCAGTGTCAATCCGCCGTCGAAGAGACACTACGGCCTTTGCTCTTCCACTGCACAACGTGGTATTTATCGGTACTGGCGTGGTCTCGCCGGACGATTCTCTCAAACCCAGTGAAATCGCGAGTCGACTTCTTTCGTCCGGCAGCAAGATCGCTATATTCGCGCCGCTCATTCTGCAGGCCGATCCAGACGCCATTTCTGTCGCACTGAAGACGTTTGCCGGAGCGGTATTTGACGCTGAATCAAATCACTGGTCAGCCGGAAATGTAAACTTCGGATTTGGTTCAAAAGGACGGATCAACATCCGCTCGGGAAAAACCGACATCAAACTGACGGTCAAATCGTCAGTCCCCAGTCAGGACGCAGCCGGCAACTGGCCAGGCATGAAAACAGTCTCACTCGCAAGGAACGAAATTGAACGACAGCTAGTCCGAGGCGTACGACGAGCCTTTGAAATTCTTGCACCGTCCCCGCTGCTGACGAATCCTCCTCAGTCAAGCCGTAAGGTTTCGCATGGTGAATTGCGATGGATCGGTGGCCAGCGAGTGGCTCTGTTGTCAGGCAGTCCCGAAGAAGTCGGCAAGGCTCACGGCGAACTTCTGAAATCCGAAGCAATACGCTGCATTGATTCCGTGCTTTACACCTTTGGAACGGCCCAGACAATCCGCACCGGCCGGTGGTTCCGGAGTGAGCTCGAAGCAGCTTACAAACGCCTGGCCCCGCATATCCCGGAACGTCACAAACGTGAGACGCGAGCAATGGCGGCAGCACTTGATCTCAACCCTGAACTGGTCGAAGCACTCAACGTCTTCCCGGAATTATTCCACTGTTCCGGATTCGCGGTTTTCGGAAACGCGACTGTCGACGGCAAGCTCTACCACGGCCGAGTTCTTGACTACATGACCACGATCGGGCTGCAGGATTCAGCGACAACTTTCATCGTGAATGTCGACGGTCAATTTCCATTCGCGAATGTCGGCTACGCAGGATTCATCGGAAGCGTCAGCGGCATGAATACCGAAGCAATTTCGCTGGGCGAAATGGGCGGACGTGGCGAAGGCCAATGGGACGGCGTTCCGATGGCGACACT
>CALGTK010000344.1 GCA_937904325.1 uncultured Planctomyces sp. | reverse complement strand
CTACTCGACTTTGCTGGAGCAAAGCATCAATGCATTCTGTCTAAATAGCCAGCCGGTTCGCCTGACGTGAGTCTTGCAATAAACCCTGTCAGAAAAGAAAAATATGCAGAAAACCGCCAGCGTGACGTCCACGATGAGTGATCTTGATCTAACTGAACAGCTCTTTGATAACGTTGCCGTCTCGCACAACCATAATTGGACGACCAGTGTTCGTGTCGTATTCAGTGTGATGATCAATGCCCAGCGTGTGATAGAGCGATGCAGCGACATCGTCCGGTGAGTACCCGACTTCATCTTTCGGCAACGTGGCGAGTTCGTTTGATTCGCCAAGCACCTGGCCACCTTTAACTCCACCACCGGCCATCAGCATGAACATGCAACGCGGGTAGTGATCTCGACCAACGCGTTCGGTGTTAATTTTTGGCGTGCGGCCGAATTCGCCAGTCACATAAACGGTCGTCGTTTCGAGCAACCCTTTCAGTTCCAATGCCTGGAACAGTCCCGCGAGACCACTGTCGAGCACCGGCAATCTGCGATCTTTCAAAGCGTTCCAACCATCGCGGTGCGTGTCCCATCCGCCGAGTGTGACTGTGACAAAACGAGTACCCGCTTCGACGAGTCGCGTCGCCAGGAGGCAACTCTGGTCGAAACCATCTTCGCCGAAGAGATTCGCGGATTCTTTCGGTTCACGACTGATGTCAAAGGCTTCACGAGAAGCCTTTGACGTGATCATGTAGTAGGCCTGCTGCGAAAACCGATCCAGACCGTCGAGCAGCTGATTGTCTCTCTCGACGCTGCGAAACGTCGTATCGAGGTCGCGAAGCAGGTTCTGGCGTTTCTCGACTTCCGAGATCGTCACGCCATTACCCAGCTTGATGCCCCGCACGCTGTAAGGTTGTCCGAACTGAGGAGTCGATCCCGTATTCAAAGCCGCGTAACGAACACCCAGGAAGCCCGGCTTCTGAGCACTCTTCGGAATGGCCACGAACGGTGGCATATCACGTGGAGCTGTCATTTCTTTGCTGATCACGGCCCCGTAACCAGGATACTCCAGTGACGGCAGCGGACGATTCCCTGAATTCACGTATTCAGTGCCGAGGCGATGAGCACCGAGCGTGTGGCTAACGCCGCGAAGAATTGTGAACAGGTTCTGGCACTGAGCGAGCTTTGGAAGGTGCTCAGAAATTTGAATACCGGGCACGTTGGTATCGATCGGGTTGAACTCACCGCGGTGCGTATCCGGTGCGTCTGGCTTTAGATCAAACGTGTCCATATGAGACGGACCGCCGTTTAAATTGACAAAGATTGCGGCCTTGGCCTTAGCTTCTTTGACCTGCCCGGCTGCTGCCATCCGAAGATAGTTGGACATGGTCAGGCCAGTAGCGCCGATGGCTCCGACCTTGAGAAAATCACGTCGGGTCGCACCTTCACAGTTTGAATGAAGCGTCATAAGAAAGTCCTTTCAGAGGCGCCCACTGGGCAATTATAGCTTTTGTGTTTGTCATTTTAATTGAGTTCTGAATCGGCAATTCGTTGTTAGTGATTGACGATGAACTCTTTCGTGTTAAGCAGAGCCCAGAGCAGATCACGAACACCGTTGAGGTGATCGTCAGACGATTCCACATAGGCGAGTGCCTTATCCAGTTCGTCCCTCTTCGGCTCCCGACTGAGCGTTCGGAGGTACGTCTCACGAACAGCCTCCTGAAGTTTTTCTGGATCAGCCTTTTGCACAAATCCAGAATCACCACTCGCACTTTGCGGACTGACTTTTTCGAGTGCCTTACGAAGCCCGGCAATTCTCCGCTTGGCCTGAGCGATTGTTTTCTCGTTGCTACCTTTTTGTGCCTTGTTCAGCAGGCCCTTCGCTCGCTTAATCTGAGCCTGCAGCGAAGCGACCTGTCGCGCGGTCGAACTTCTGTTTCTCTGAGCGACTCGCGTCTGTCGAAGGTCCAGACTGGAAGCGACCTGGTTGATCCAGCCACCTTTTCCGCGATCCATCAGGTTATAAATTTCAGCGTCATTTTGCAGGAAGACTGTCTGCAGAAGACTTGGCTCCTGAGAACGGTCACAGTCGCAGTTTGACTCCCGAATTGACCGGCCGAAGACAGACAGCGCGTAGTTCTGAGCGTTTTCGTTGTACCGGGCACCAGCTGACATTTCTGCAATGTTACGGTCCAGCACATCGTGATGCACTTTTGAGAACTCGTCGTCCGAAGACGTGGCGGCGATCAAAGCGTCCATGACGACTTCTGCGGGAACTCGGCGGGGAATCGAGTGACTGAAGTTCCGCTCATCCAAACGGTTCGTTTCGTTAGGGACCCAGGTTCGCTGGTAAGTTGCACTGTTGGCAATCTGGCGGTGAACCCATTTCAGGTTATATCCATTCGCCACAAAGCCCCTGGTCAAGTAGTCGAGCAATGCTGCGTTACTCGGCGGATTGGCCATCGACAGGTCATCCGGTGGCTCAACGATGCCAATATTGAAGTAGCACGACCAGATTCGATTGACCATAGACCTGGCGAACAGTTGCTTCTCGTCATTCCGCATCCAGTCCATCAGCGGCTGGCGGGGATCGTCGTATTGAGTCAGATCAGTTGCTTCGGCGTCGCCAAGTAGTTTTGCCTTACCAACAGTTCGAGACCGGCTGCGTATTACCTTTCCTCGTTTGTCTTTTTTCGGAGCTTCGGGGCGGGCCGTCCACACTTCGTCAAATGGCGTAACGATTCCTTCTGCAATCTGCGTTCGTAGTTCTCTGCGAAGAGTGTTTCCTCTCAGCTTCGGATCGACGTCGAGTTCTTTTAGAATCTTCGCAGCACCTTCCTTTGAACCTGGACTCCCGCGAAAGCGTGTGTTTACGAAGAAGTTCTTGAATTCATGGAAATCATCCATCGTCCATTGATCAAACGGGTGCTTGTGGCACTGTGCACATTGGATTCGAATTCCAAGAAAGTTGTATGCAAACCCGATGGCTCGATCTTCTGATGTTTTGAAGTTTGCACGCCCCCAGTAGTGCGGCATCGTTGATCGGTCAGCGTAGGTACCTTCCGGTTTTTTCTTGTAAAGCGGAGCCATATTTTCGCAGTATTCGAGATAGCTCTCTCCTTCCTCGCGACTTCCAGCAAGAACAAACCCTTCTGCAATTTCGTCGTATGGCATGTTCTTCTCGATGCGAACCCGCAGCCACTCATACCAGTCGCGAGATGCCGATGCCCGGACCGGCGTAACGTTGTTGAGCTGGTCGTCGCTGTTGCCTGTCCAGTCAGCAAAACGAGTCGCCCACCAGGCGGCGTAGCTTGGCTGCGAAAGAAGTTCGTCGACTTTCAATGCTCGCTTGTTCTTTCGTTTGTCGGCAACAAATTCCCGGATCTCTTGCGGACTTGGCAGTGTGCCGGCCATGTCGAGCGATACGCGACGCAGGAATTCGGAATCACCAGCAATGTCTGAAGGAACGACACCCAGCTTGGCCAGTTTCTGAATCACCAGCTCGTCGACTTTTGAATTCGATTCGACCAGCGGGTAGCTCTTGCCGAATTGCGAACTGACAGGGCGGATGACTGGGATTGGTAGAACACCGTTGTCGTAAAAGATGACGACGTGCGTGTCTCCGGCCTGGTGACTGGCGACTTCGCCTGTCCTGGAGATGTCCGCGATGACTTCGTCGTTCGTCTGAAAACGGCTGAGGCAGGTCACGTCTTCACGACTTCCGTCAGACCAGACAGCCACGACTTTCAGTTGAAGCTTTTCGCCGTCCTGCTTGAAGCGAAGTTCTTTGGGAGTGACTTCCAGTCTTTCAAATCGCGGAGTTTTTTCGACGTCGATCGTCTCAGCACCGCCAGCGATCCATCTGACGAACAGATTGTACTCCCAGGAGTTTTTGTCGAAGCGTTTGCCGCCCTTGTGCGGCTCTTCCAGAAGAGCTTTCTGAATGGCGTAGCTTCCTGTCGGATCTTCTGAGTCGACTCGATCAGCAAGACCTTCGTGGTCCATCTTGAAGTCGTAGCCAAAGAGCGATAGCCGGAAGCCACCCTGGCCCTGAAACGATCCGTGGCACGCTCGACTGTTACAACCGAGTTTTCCGAGTAGTGGCACCATGTGACGTCGGAAGTCTGGTACTTCTTCAACGTCGATCGAGCTGAATCGTTCTACTGCAGGCGGAAGGACTTTTGCAGCACCAGCCGCAAGCACGTTCGCCGTAGAAGCTGCAACAATCAGCAGCGTAAGTCCGAAGTGGCTCTTCATGGCACTCCTCAATTCGTTAGATCGATAAACTATCGGGCGGGGTAATTTCGAAACTTGAAAACCGTCGCCAAAGGTGGGCGGCAGCCTGACTGGTGTCAGTCTGCCGAAGTGGTGGGTGAGTTTGCAGGACGAGAAACCTTCGACTTCGAAAGCTTCCGTTTTTTGGGGGCGGCAGCAGTCTCGTTGGAAGTGGCCTCACGCGAGCTTTTTAATCGAACTCGTGCCGCCATCATTTTTTTCAATCGCTCAATTTCAGAACCGACCAGTCCGTCCGATCCTGACTGTAGAGTTTTCAGTTCTTCGTCGAATTTCGCAAGCCGCTCAGTAGTCCGTTGCAGTTCCATTTTGACCAGTTGTACACGGGCCGCCTGCCGTTTCTCCATCAGTGGCCGAAGTCGAGGCTCGAAATTCTGGTCCGGCGACATGGACAGCCGTGCAATCTCTAACCGAATCCGAGAATCCAGTTTCCACAGTTCCAACGAAACAGGGTAACGGTCGTCCTTACGTTCGCTCATTTTTGCGAGACGTTCCGCGTCTCGTGTCAGGGCTCGCAATCCGGTCTGAAAATGTCGATCGTTCGACTTTCGAAGCCCTTCCAGCAGCTTTGCCAGTTCAGAGTGGTGTCTGCGCGCGAATCGTACTGCGGCCTCTGCTCGTTCTTTGCTGATTGGCTCAGGACGTTTTTCGACGCTATTGCCAGTTCTCGTCGATGCTTTGGAACTGGCGGGAGACTTCGATGCAGAGGTCGGGCTTGTGGTCGCGCGACTGGCATTCTTCTTTGCAGGACGTTTTGCGGAAGTGCGTGGAGGTTCAGCGAGCGTTGTCACGGCCAGAAAGCCAACGACAACGATGCCTGCGAGCAGTGAATGAAGCATTCGGTAAGGCTGCTTCACGTCAATTCTCCATCACTTCAGGACTGGTTGAGGAAACGTCGCTCGTCTGGACGGCTGCTATCAACCAATCAGGAACGTCCGGGCTGAGATACTCCGGCAGGTCGTCTCCGGGGAGCACGTGAGCCTCTTCAACTGCCGACAACAGTTTGTCGCCGGAATCTGCCCAAATCAGGACCAACTCGCCGGACAGGTCAGACGTCGACTCAACTGGCTGCGGGGCAGGGGAGTCAACCACTTCCCGTTGCGGAGATGTTGGCAGTGTCAAAGCCCAACCGACTGCGAGCACGGTGACCGATGCGGCGACCAGGCTCACTCGACGAGCAACCACATCACGGCGACTGGTCTGTTCCCCAGCTATCTGCGGAGCGGGCTGGGCGATTGCTTCAGAGGCAACAGCGACGGCATCATTGAGCTGAACTGCCCGAGCGACCGCTTCGCAGGCAGCCAGTTCAAACGCTGAGGAGTCCGGATTCAGGCGAGACTCGAACGCGTCCAATTCCGTATCAGACATCTCGTCGGAGATATAACGGCACGCGAGCCAGCTCAAAGGCTCATCATTCAGCTCAGATTGTTTCATTACTTCCGACATGATTGGTTTCCGACGATGCCCGGCTTACAGATCGGTATCGCTATGAATTCACTCATCGAAATGTCGTCCGAGTGACGTTTCCAGTTTCATCACCGCCGCCCGCATCCGACTCAGGACGGTTCCCAATGGAAGCCCCAACTCTTCTGCAATCACCGCGAACTTCTTTTCCTCGTAAATCCGCATCCTGACAACCAGTTGCTGTTCATCAGGAAGTTGTTGAATCGCCTGGCGAACCTGGTCGACCGTTTCCTTTCGAACCGCTGTCGACTCACTCACTTCAGGAGTCTGCTCCGAAACACCGCGACTTCGAGCCGCTTTCTGAAGCCCACCAGTCCGTCGATTCTGGACTCTCCGAACCAGCATCGCTTCATTCCAAGCGACTTTGAACAGCCAGCTTCGAATATTCTGCGTCGCCGTGTGGCCCTTCTCCAACGCCTTTCGAAAAACCGTCTGCAGTACCTCGTCAGCCAGCTCCCGGTCCCTGAGGACGCCGGCAAGGAACGCTCGCATCTCACCCGCATGTTGGCGGTACAGGCCCGCAACAGATTCCGGCTCGATCCGATCCTCACCGTCAGAATTTGCCTCATCGTCAGAATTTGACACAGCAGTAGAAGACTCGTCAGGTTGAGTAATGAGCCAACTCTGCAAGTGTTGGCTCGGGACAACGACGCGCGACCTGGTCGATTTATTTGAGAATTGTTCGTGTTTCGAAGAAATAATGCGGCAAGGCATTTCAGCGAGGACGGTTAAATTCCGTCAGGCAGACCCTGGCCTATGAATTGGTCGCCCAGAAACCGCCTCGCCCATGCTCAAAGAGTACTTCTGTACCAGCCGGAGTGTCGTCGAACTTACCATCCGCAAATACCGTCCGCCCCATCACGATCGTGCGAACCGGCCAGCCGGTAAGCATAGTCCCGTGCCACGGGCTCCAGCCGCACTTCGTCTGCTGGTTCTCGTTGCGGATTTCAGCCGATTGGGCCAAATCAACCAGCACGAGGTCAGCGTCATAGCCTTCCTGGATCCGCCCTTTGCCGACCATGTCCCAGACTCGGGCCGGGGCGTCACACATCCATAAAACGACTTGTTCAAGACTGCATGCTCCTCGCTGAACCTGGTCAAGCATCAACGGCAGCGAATTCTCAACGGCCGGTAGCCCGGAAGGAGACTCAGGGTAGGGCTGATCCTTTTCTTCCAGAGTGTGCGGTGCATGGTCGGTCGCCACCACCTGAAGCTTTCCGTCGAGCAACGCCGCAAACAATCCCGCGTTGTCGGCCTTTGTCTTAATCGCCGGATTCATCTGCACTTTAGACCCGAGCCGTTCATAATCGTCGACGTTGAAGAACAGGTGGTGGGGGCACACTTCGGCCGTCAACAGGCCACCATGATCGGCGAAAAGTTCAATCTCATCAGCAGTCGAAACGTGAACGACGTGAAAGCGATGATCGTGTCGCCTCGACAAATCAACGGCGCGAGCCGTGGCAAGTCTGGCAGCTTCGTGGTTTCGAATCAGCGAGTGATCACTGTGCCCAGTGAAGCCCTTTGCTTCGATGCGAGCCTGATTCGCCCTTACAGTCTCCTCGTCCTCGCAGTGAGCAGTGATCGGCAATGTCGTTTCCGCAAAGATCGCTTCCAGAGCGTCCTGGTCATCGACGAGCAGATTACCGGTGCTTGATCCGATGAAAATCTTGATCCCTGGCGTTCGATTGGCCCTTTTCAACTCATCAAGATTCTCGGTGGAAGCGGCGATGTAGAAGCCATAGTTAACGACGCTTTTCGAAGCCGCAATGTCCAGCTTCGCATTCAGAATCTCCTGCGTCGTTGTCGGAGGCATCGTGTTCGGCATTTCCAGGAAGGTCGTCACACCACCGGCCGCACATGCCAGACTGCCGGTGTGCAAATCCTCTTTGTGAGTGAGACCGGGATCACGGAAATGAACATGGTCATCGATGATTCCGGGCAGAAGGTGCAGCCCTTCGGCATCGATGGTTTCGTCGCAGGCCGCTCCACCTGGAGGATCGATGCCGAGTATCTTCGAATCCTCAATCAGCACGTCAGCTTGTTGAGTTCCCGAAGGCAGAACCGTCGTCGCGTTTCGAATCAGAGTTCGCATAGAAGTTGCTCAAAGTGAGTGGTAAAGGTCGGCATTTGCAGGGCATTGCCAAGCGAAGCGCAGGCGTGCCATCGTGCAACTGTTTCAAGCAAAAGAACGAATAAAATGGTACGTCAGTGCTTCGCTCGTCATACCCTACGCGTCGGTGCTGGGAATGTAGCGATTGGCCATCTCGGCGTAGTCTTCTCGAATCGGGCTGAAGATGTCGAGGACGACGGCGGGACCATCAACGGCAACGGCTCGATGAGGAACGTCGGCCGGAATCAGATACAGCGATCCCGGCTCGCAGATTCGCGTCTCCTCGCCAATCGTCAGCTGCATCCGACCAGAAATCAGCATGCCGCCCTGTTCGTGCGGATGGTTGTGCAGCGGAACTTCCGCCCCCTCTTCCATTTGAAGATACGAAAGCATTAGCTTCTCAAGGTGAGGCGTTCGCATCCTGCAACCGGGTACAGGCTCAACCGGCTCGTAATCGTTGACGTCGATAAACGGCATTCTGGATTCTCAATTCGATAAAGCGTCGAGTCCTGAAGGAACAGCAGTCACAGTTCGATCGCTGCTTCATTGTCCCGCCAGTAAAAGGGCAGGGCGTATGATTACCTCAGAGAGAATCGAGGCAAGTAAGCGTCACGACAGACGGGCAAAGACTAAGATTGTTGCGCATTGGCCAGTTTGTCGAGACCGGCTCCGACGGGAACGCACACAAAGAGAACGCCCAGCATTTCTTCACCGGTGTTACGGAATTCGTGCTCGACTCCCGGCGGGACGTACACCACATCTTCGGCCGAGACGTCAGTTGACTTGCCATCGATCAACGCGGTTCCGGTTCCGCGAGTAATGACGACCAGTTCTTCGGCATCCGGGTGAATGTGCAGTTCCTTGACATGCCGACCACCAGGCGG
This sequence comes from uncultured Planctomyces sp., assembly GCA_937904325.1. Taxonomy (GTDB): domain Bacteria; phylum Planctomycetota; class Planctomycetia; order Planctomycetales; family Planctomycetaceae; genus JABMPE01. The sequence goes on along the minus strand of CALGTK010000344.1, from coordinate 34,352 downwards.
AATCAGCATGTGATGGACGAATTGAACGGTCTGGAGACAAGTGCGATCTCCAGAAGCCTCATGCTCGTACAGCCTGACGACGGGAGCGGGATCGTCTGCCCGATCTTTCCATTCGCCGTTTTCATCGCGAACACTGTATTCGATGACTCGATCTGGATTATTGAAGAGCAGGCTCTGAATGACGTTGAACGGCTGAGTTTTCCAGTTGGCTTTGGCCATGTTGGCGGCGTCTTTCTGCAAGTTGCGACACGTTCCTCAAAACAGCTCTTCAATCTTCTTGCCGCCTTTGTTTACCAGTTTCAGGGGCTGGTCTTCGGGAGTGACGTACTCATGCTCATGATCAAGGGCGAGTACGTGGCAGAAAGTCGTGAACAGCTCAGGAATGTCGACCGGCCGCTCTGTGACATCGATCCCGTCTTTGTCAGTCGCTCCGAGAACACGCCCTGGCTGGACTCCGCCGCCAGTCATCGCGGTGATCCATCCTTTGGCGTAGTGGTCTCGGCCGCCGTCTTTCTTTAATTTCGGAGTTCGGCCAAACTCACCCATCCATACGACCAGCGTGTCATCCAGCATGCCACGATCTTTGAGGTCCGTGACGAGTGTCGCGAATGCTGGATCAGCCTCGCCGCAAAGTTTCGGCGTGTCACGGAAACCGGCCTTATGAGTGTCCCAGCCAGCGTCGTAGGAATCTCCGTGGCTGAAGACTTCGACGAAGCTGACTCCTTCTTCAACCAGACGTCGAGCTAACAGGCAACCCTGACCAAATCGAGTATGGCCGTAAGCGTCTCTGAGTGGTGCAGGTTCTTCAGCAAGATCGAACGTCTTGAGACGAGGGCTCGTGAGGAACCGTGAAGTCCGGTTGTAGATGTCTCGTTTTTCTTTAACGACGTCGTCAGCGCCCGTCTTAGCAAACTCAGCATCAAGTGCGTCAGTCAGTCCAAGCCGGCGATGCAGAACGTCAGATTCAAGGCGCAGTCGGACGTCGTCTGGTAGTTCGCCGGGTTGTTTGATTTTGAACGAGTCGTACCTGGCGCCGAGCACGCCCGAGTTTACATCACGCGTCTTGATCCTCGGGTCACCAATCCGAACAAACGCTGGCAGCTCGAATGCCGCTTCAAAACGCTCGTGGGCAACGACTGATCCCCACGTTGGGTAGGCGATCGTCGGGTTGATTGGATAGCCCGTTCGGACCAGTTTGATGGCTCGAAAGTGGTCTGCTTCACCGGTTTTCATCGACCGAATGAAACTGATCTGATCGGCGATGTTCGCAACCTTCGGCCAGAACTCAGCAAAGGCTGTTCCCGGAAGCTTTGTCGAAATTGTCTTCGCCGGTCCCTGATTCTGGGAATCCGGTTTTGGGTTGAAGGTTTCAAACTGACTCGGACCGCCGTCCATCCATAGCAGGATCATTGACTTCTGCTTCTTACGAAGCTCGGCCGCCTGGGCAATCAGCATATCGCGCCAGCTAAGCTGGCAGACGCCAGACGCCGCCGCCGGAATGCTGAGCTGCTTAATAAAATCGCGTCGCCGCACGTTGCCACGTCGGTCAGCCCACGCTTGTAAGAAAGGAGTAATCATTCTGCTGTTCCGACTTCTTATCGCTAGCTGAGATTGCCGTAATAACTTTCGAAATGTCGCTTAGTGCCGTGTTGTGAATTCAGCGCTGTTAAGCAGGCTCCAGAGGACGTCTTCAAATGCTCGTTCTCGATCAGCCAGAGCCTCGACATGCTTCAACACGATGGCTCGCTCACGAACTGTTGGCTGGCGAGCGAGCACACGTGCGTAAAGTACGTCCGCCACTATCTGGTTATCCGGCTCGTCCTTGACCAGTTTTGCCAGCACAGTTGCGCTGTCAGTTCTAGCGTCGACCTGTTTGAGGATCTGGTCGTTGTTGATCAGGAACATCGCCTGATCCATCGTGCGGTTAATCAGTGCGTCGCGGAATGCAGGATCGTAACCAAAGGCCTCGTTGACCAGGTCTCTCGTACTCTTCGGTGGAATAGGAAACCGAACAGCTTCGCTTTTCTTGCCAGTTTTCCCCTTCGTGTTTGGAAGCGAAACCGCAGTAACCAATGAGTCGAAGACTTCGTCGCCGCGGAGTTTCTTCGGACGAGCCCCTGTGAAGGCTGCCAGTTGCGGTGAGTCTTTCGGTGATTCCGTTGAGTCAGCCGAGACTGTTGGCGCAGCTCGACCAGCGGCCTGGTACGCTCGCGAATTGACGATCGTTCGAAAGACTGAGCGAGCATCAAAGTCAGAAGCGACGAAGTGACCAGCAAGAGCGTCGTGAGCTGTTGCGAGTAGCGGCTCAGCACCTTCGCCGAGATCGTCGACCGGATCGAAGAATCCTCGCCCCATCAGCCGGGCCTGGATGTGGTTCACAAAGGCTCGAGCGAAAAATGGGTTGTCGCCGTCGACTACCCAGTATCCGAGCTGTTCGCGGCGGTCGATATCGCTGAGACCGAGTTCCAGCGATTCTCCGCGGTAAATCGTCGGCTTCATCGACTCCTTCGCGCCGGGCATCTTATGTTCGCCCTTTTCCTTACTCGTAACGTTGATCAAGTCGCTGTTGTTCTGAGCGACGTCGACCTTCACTCGTGTAAAAAATGCCGCCATGCCGTGAAACGTTTCCTGGGGCATGTCCACGAACGGGTGATCGTGACACTCGGCACAGGCAATGCGAACGCCAAGGAAAACTCGCGATAGCTCACCCGCAATTCGATTTCCTTCACCCTGATGAAAGCCGACAAATGTGCCTTGAGGGCCGTCACCGATCTTGCCGACGGCGGTCACCATGCGGAAGACACTTTCGTCCCAACCAGCACCTTTGTTGAACTGGGCCGCCAGCCATCCCCGGAAGGGCTGATAATTCAGGAACGTGAGTTGCGGCTCCGGCTGCCGCATCGCGATCAGATCGCTCCAGTAGTTCCCCCAGTTGCGGCCGAAGTCTTCGGAATCAAGCAGCCGTTCGATCGTCCGCTCACGTCGACTGAGCGAATCGTCTTTCACGAACGCTCGGTACTCGTCAAGCGTTGGCTGCCTTCCCACAAGGTCCAACGAAACGCGTCGAAAAAAACGAACGTCATCAACAAGTTCCAGCTCGCTCGACTCATCAAGTCCCAGCAGGCGATCAAATTGGGATGGCGTAAGCTGTGCAAAGGTCTTTGTGGTTTTCTTGCGAACATACGTGGGAGCGACTGGCGGAGGTGACTCTTTCTTCGTTCCTGCTTTCTTCTTCACGGCGGGCTTTACCGTCACGATCCCCTTAGGGATTGTCTTCTCTGCCGTCCGAGCAGTCTTCAATTCGGAGTCGGTCAGAAGCCGAATGCCGTCGACGATGACGTGGTCCGTCGTCCCTTTGGTTTCAATCAGCACGGTCGTCTCGCTGTCAGCAGCAAGTACGAACGCCCCAACAGGCGTGAAGCCAGTCGCCAGTTCAGGCCGCTTCTTCTGGTTGAGAAAACTCGTCCCGGATTGATCGCCCGAAGTCACAGTGATGGGAACTTTTGCGGCGCGGTTTCCCGTCGACGAATAGGCGATCAGCAACTGATACTCGCCGGGCTTCTTCACGCGAAAAGTAAATTTGACCGACTTCTCGCCTTTGCCAGTCGCCTGGTCGTGGATGTACGACTCACCGAGGTACGGTCCGATGCTGGTACTCGACAACCACTCGCCGACGAGTTCTGCCTTCGTGTCGTCAATGACCAGACCCGAGAGCTTGTCAGGACCAATTCCCTGTGCTGCAAGATCGGTTGAAAACACAGTGACCAGTGGAATGGCAAAGATGATGGTCGCTTTCAGAACGCAGGCTTGCAGATCGTTCACGGCGAATATTCCGGGTGGGCAGAGCGGGGCGGGAGTCGGGAAAGACGCAAATATGATGAGCAGGGCGGTTTCCCCATCGATCTCAATTTACTGGAATATGTTGGGCAGAATAGTGTTTCCGGGCAAGTCCAAAGGCTCAGTTTGTGCCCTTCACCAGTTAGAATGCATTTAGAACTGCGAAGTCCACGGCCAGTATGGTTCGCTCATTGGATTATCGAAGAATAAACGTTCCGCCCTTGGAGAATTCCGAACGTTACCGACTGGATGATTGAATCTGTGTGCCGGGCGCCGACTTCGTCGTCAGAACCGGTCGAGCTGCTAAAGTACAACTTGTGAAAGGGCTATCGAAGTGTCCCTGGTCGTGGTTTGAGCTAACGAGGATACTATGATTCTGGCAACACGTCTGATTCTGGCTGCAGGGCTGGCACTGTCCCTCGGTGTCGATACCCACACCGCTGAACCCCGTTCTGATCACGAGCAAACCACCTACGAAGTCACTGCGCCGCCAGCTGCCATGAAGCTGTCACCGTTTTACAGGAAGTACGTTTCGGCGAGCGGCTATCCGATTGTAAGTTCCAGCAAGGTCAACGATTACGCATTAAAAGAAGCGGCGTACCTTGCCGACATGATGCTGGCCAGGCGTCCCGACGTTCGCAAAGCAATGATCGACGGTGGTTCGCGGCTTGTCGTTATGGCTCATGACGAGTTCACGACGGACGTGCCCGAGCATTCACACATGAAACCGAAAGATTTCTGGGACGCACGAGCGAGAGGCCTCGGCGGATCAAAACGTGACCCCGTGTGTTCCTGTGGGGAAGAAAACCTGCTCGGTCTGGGCGGCGATCCCTACTTCGCGGAAAACATTCTGATTCACGAGTTTGCTCACAATATCCACCTGCGCGGGATGATCGTCGTGGATCCGACATTCGATGAGCGGCTGAAAGCAAGCTACAACCGAGCAATGAAAGCTGGGCTGTGGAAAACAAAGTACGCGTCCACGAACCACGCAGAGTACTTCGCAGAAGGGGTCCAGTCGTGGTTCAACAACAATCGCCCACCAGACCACGATCACAACCATGTCGATACACGAAAAGAACTCCGCGAATACGATCCTGGTCTGGCTGAATTGTGCGAAGAAGTCTTTGGAGATACGAAACTCGTCTACGCGAAACCAATCACTCGATTAACAGGGCATCTTGCTGGCTACGATCCGAAATCTGCACCGTCGTTCGTCTGGCCGCCTCGACTCGATAAATCTCGCAAGGACATCAGAGCGAAGGCGAGTGCTCGGAAGTAAACTCGTTCCGCGTATTAAGAAAACGCTCGAAACAAATTACATCACCAGAGGAACCAACTAATGTTTTGCGACCGAGTTTCCAGTTCGCTGTTCGGAATCATTTGTTTGAGCGTTCTGCAATTGGGATGCAGTGATGCTCCACCGGCAAGCAATTCAACTCCGGCCGGCAATGTTCCAGATAGTGCATTGCCGGCAACTGCAAATCTCGACGAAACACCGGCGGTGAACGTTGTCGGAAACAGCGACGAGCCGATCCACCATTATCTTCATAAGAAAGAACAGCCTCACTCAGCTGAATGGGGATACACCGGTGAGACAGGCCCTGGCCACTGGGGCGACCTCAGTCCTGAATACGTGCTTGCAAAAACGGGCCGCCAACAGTCGCCAATCGACATTGGAACCGTCGAGCCGGCGTCCATGTCGGCGATAGATTTTGCTTACGGCCCTTCGCTGATCGACCTTGTTTATAACGGCCACACCGTGGAAGAAATCGAAGACCATCACAGCTCAATTTCGGTCGCTGGCAAGCGATATACGCTCCAGCAATTCCACTTTCACTCACCGAGTGAACACACCGTTAAAGGCCGCCACTCGGCCATGGAAATGCACCTCGTCCACAAGAGCGACGATGGAACCATCGCAGTGATCGCAGTTCTGATCGAAGAAGGAGCCGACAACCCTGCTTTCGATCAGGTGTGGAATTATCTGCCGACCAAAACGAATCGAGAGCGCAAAGAAAGTCTGACTATCGACGCAGCAACGTTGCTCCCCACCGACCAGAACTATTATCGCTACACCGGATCGTTCACGACGCCGCCTTGCACAGAGAATGTGCTTTGGATGATCCTGAAGACTCCGGTCGAACTATCAGAACTGCAGATCACAAAGTTCAAAAAAATCATCGACGGTAACAACCGCCCGGTCCAGCCACTCAATGAACGTGCGGTGACAGGCCCTGCAATTCGCTGAGGGTGTGGTCAGTTTCTACCCGCCACCGTCAGTCTTGACGGAGAGCCTGCACGGAATCGAACCGTGTAACTCAACGTGCGGTAGAGAAAGCGGCGACTGTCGTGACGACACGGCAAAAGGCTGAAACGCTGAGAGGCAGCCACGCAGGAAACACAGACATTGGTGCAGTCAACGGTTCGTGGAGTCCGACGGCTGAGTCAGTTTCCACACCCGTCGCTTTCAGTGAGTCAAAACCGCGACCCGCTCAACGGAGGTAATACTGGCGACAAGCCCCTTCAAGACGGAAACTCTCACGCTGCCGTCAACGTAAGTCTTGATGACATTTACAAGTTCGAGGGCAAAAGCGGTCATCACAACATCTCGAAGCGATGCGGCACGGTAAAGAAACTGAGCTGCAAATCTTCTATTGGAGAAGGGCCTTCTTCTTGCTGCCCGCTTTCTTTCCCTTTGTTGCAGGACGTCTGCGGGATTTTTTTCGATTTCGGCCCTGGTGTTCCAATGCTTCCATTTCAGTCTGAACGCCCTTGTCACCTTGAGCTTTCATCCAGATGGCAAGCTGGTTCTTCAGCTCAGCCTTGGCTTCCGAAAGTTCTGGGTCATCCGCAAGATTCGTCCATTCGAGCGTGTCCTGAGTGACATCATAAAGTTCTTCGGCCGGACGATGTTCGTATCGCCGAACGACTTCTGCCGCGACCGCATCACCAGCGACTGCTTTCTTCTTCCACGAGACAAAAGAAGGCAGCTTCACACACGCATTCTTAAATGTAATTTCGGGAGTCAAATTGAGGATATACTTGTACTTGTCAGATCGAACAGACCGAATGCCGAAGTGATCGGAACCATTATTGATCCCTCGCGTTGTCATCATGCCAAACACGAAGTCCTTGTGCTTTGTTTCCTTGCCAGTCAACACAGGCAGAAAGCTTCGTCCGTCGAGCACACCTGGACGATCCAGGGCCGCTGCGTTTAAAAACGTCGGGAGGACATCGACATACTCGACCATAGCGTCACTGATTGTGCCTGCGATAATCTTACCTGGCCAGCGAGCAATCATCGCGCTTTGCAGTCCGGAGTCGTAGCACGTCCATTTTGCAAACGGAAAACTGGAACCCTGCTCGCTGACGACGACGACAAGCGTGTTGTCTGCGTGACCGTGTTTATCGAGAAGCCGCAGACATTCGCCAACCTGCCAGTCGTAGTAGGAAATCTCGGCGAGGTATTTGACGTACTCAGTTCGCGTCTCCAGCGTGTCCACAAAGTTTGCTGGCAGCTTCAATGTCGCCTCGTCGTACTTCGATGGATCGCCCATCGTGTACGGAGTGTGTGGCTCGTTCGAGCATGCAAACAGGCAGAACGGCGTTCCGGATTTGTCGCTCTCTTCGAACAGTTTCTCGACGGCCTTCAGGTCGGGATTCTTACCGCCGGAATACTCGAAAGCAAAGACTTCTTTAGGCGCGATGTGGGTCTTACCGCTAAGAGCGACTCGATATCCGTGCGGCTTCAGGTAGTGAACAATGCTTTTCGTGCCGTCTTTTGCGAAAGTGTGATTCGGGTAGGCGCCACTCTTTACAGGGTACAGACCCGTGTAGATGTTATGCCTGGTCGGCGAACACATTGGAGCGGCCTGAAAGCACTGCGTAAATCGCATGCCTTCCTTTGCAAGCTGATCGATATTTGGCGTCTTTGCCTGTCCGCCGTAACAGCCGATGTCTCGATGCGTACAGTCGTCCGCGATAATGAAAAGAAAGTTCGGCTGCTTTGTCACATCATCAGCGGCACTTATGTCGAACGCATTCGTCAAGCAAGCGAGAACTGCCAGGCCTGCAAAGTAGAATTCTCGAAATGACACCGGCATCGTCGAAGTTCCTGCACGTCGTAGATTCAGTTATGGTCAATGACTCCCGGAAATCTGTCCGGTCAAAACAAATTCTGGCTGTTTATGAACAGTGTCGTCAACTCATTGGGCCACTCGGGAATGGCTGATTCCCGTCCCTGGAATTGCTGCCTGAGTTCCGCCATACTCCCGCGCGACAACTAGTGGAAAATTCCGAGACATCTATCTGGAGGAAACAAATGGCGAATGTTCGAAGCGCGGCGGTCACTCTCAAAGGAAACGCGGTTGATCTGGCAGGACCGGAACTGAAAGCCGGTGACGCGGCTCCCGATTTCAAGCTTCAGAACAACAGCCTCGGCGATGTAACACTGGCTGATAGTGCAGGCAAGAAGCGGATTGTCATTACGGTGCCGTCTCTGGACACTCCGACCTGTCATCAGGAAACCAAACGCTTTAACGACGAAGCCGGCAATCTAGCCGATGTTGAAATTCTGGTCGTCAGCATGGACCTTCCGTTCGCCCAGAAACGCTGGTGCGGAGCAGAGTCTGCCGAAAACATCAAAGCTCTGAGTGGCCACCGCTGCACAGGTTTCGGCGAAGCCTACGGAGTCCTGATTCAGGGCGGACCGCTGCATCGTTGCCTCGCACGTGCCGTGTTTGTCGCCGACGTCGACGGAAAACTGACACATGTCGAATATGTCAGCGAAATCGCCGACCATCCGAATTACGACGCGGCACTCGCGGCTGTTCAGTAATCAGCCTGAGCCGGACATCTTGACAAACGGGACAGCCTGCCGAATTCGGCGGGCTTTTCTGTTAACACAGGCTGACGACCTCGTCACAAGGCACGCCGAATTCGACAATCTGCCTTTGATCGTTCAAATTCTGGCGAAGCTGGGTCGTCTCAGTGAGGTTAACAGTGAGCGTTGCGCCGGTACGTTCGAGCAATGAGGCCAATGCTTCAAGTCTTTCTTCAGCATGGCAGCAGACTTATACTGGGTCAAAACTGTCAAACGTGGATCGATTCAGAAGATTCGTCAACTCGATGAATTGAGGACTGTAAGAATGCGTCAACTCTGTGCGTGCGTCACACTCGGATTAGCAATATTAGTGTTGTCGGTTTCGAATTCTCAGGCGGCTCCAACTCCCGAGCAGCGGAAACAGCTTTCAGCGATTCAAAAGGAGGTTGCGACCGTCTCGTCGCTGATTCGTCGTAAGAATTACGAAGAGGCCGAAAAGAAGCTCGAAGAGCTGCATGAGCAGGCGATGAAGTTGATTGCCGACGCTCAACTGTCTCCGACAGATCGGGCGGTTTCGTCACTTAAGAAACTTCTCACAGTCAACCGTCAACGAGTGGCGAAAGCCCTTGGTAAACCAGACCCCACGCTGATCAGCTTCTCTGGTGAGATCGCTCCGATTCTGGATCAACGCTGCGGTAACTGCCACGGGAGCGACAACCCGCGAGGCCGACTGAATCTAACATCCTTCGCAACGATGAAACGCGGCGGACAGAATGGCGTACTGCTCGTTCCCAAACAGGCTCAACGCAGCCTGCTTATGCTCAGGCTGGTTACACAGGATGCTCAGGCTCGAATGCCCAAAAATGGTAATGCGCTTGATCGTCCCGAGCTGGAGAAAATCTACACCTGGATTAATCAGGGAGCGATCTTTGACGGCAACAACGAGGCAACCCCCCTGGCAGAGTTAAAGTCGGACGGAAGCAAAGAACCGGACGCTCCACCAGTCATGATTACCAAAGCCACGGGTACAGAAAAAGTTTCGTTCGTTCGAGACATCGCACCGACCATAGTGAATCTCTGCACCGGCTGTCACCGAGGCAATGATCCTAACAGTGGATTGAACGTCGAAACTTTTGAGAACCTGATGCGTGGCGGTGACAGCGGACGAGTAATCGTCGCGGGTAATCTGGACGGCAGTCGATTGTGGCAACTCGTCGGGGCAGGGGAGCAACCTCGGATGCCTCAGGGGCAAGCCAGAATCACTCGCAAGTTCCACGCTGACCTTCGGACATGGATCGAGGAAGGTGCCAAATTCGACGGCGGTGATCCGAAGCTCCCACTTCGACGCCTCGTGCCGACGGAAGATGAACTGGCTATGGAACGTCTCGCCGCGTTGTCGCCAGACGAGTTTCGCCAGATGCGTGAACAGCGAACCGAAGACCAATGGAAACGAGTGTCAGCTCGAGTCACCGCTCGATACGTGACCAGCGACGAGTTCTACGTGTACGGTGACGCGTCAGAAGATCGTTTGAAACAGGTCAGCGACTGGGCAGGACAGTATCTGGGTGAGTTGCGATCGATGTTCGGCATTCAGCAACGGCCAGTCTGGAAAGGTCGGCTGACGATCTTCGTAATGAAAGACCGTTTTGGTTACACGGAGTTAAACCAGGTTCTGCACAGCCGAAGCACGGCTCGCGACATGCATGGGCATGCTCATATCACAACGGGGTTTGAAGACGCATACATCGCCGTAGAAGACGTGGGTGATGACCCCGGCGAGACTCATGGCGGCCTTCACCTCAGCGTGATTGACCACATCACTGGCGCTTACCTGCAGAAACCAGGAACGAATCTGCCACAGTGGGTCATTCGAGGAACAGGTCTGGCGATGGCCGGGCGAGTTGTTGGCTCCAATTCCTATGTGGCTGGCATGGGATCGCAGGTTCTGGACGCGCTCAAGGGCATCGAGCGACCGGAAGATGTTTTCACGGATGGGCGGTTCGGGCCAGGCGAAGTCGGTCCGGTTGGCTATTCGGTAGTTTCATTCATGATCAAGGCGGGGGGCGGGCGAAAGTTTGGTCAGTTCATCTCCAGACTGCAGTCCGGCGCGAATATGGGAGCAGCGGCAAGTGCTGTTTATTCGACAGATATCAAGAGTCTCGGCACGGCGTACCTCAACAGTCTTCGGTAACGCAGGGCCGGGCACAGGAGTATGTCTCTCGGGGTCGTCTGGTAGATGAAGGTCCTGTTGAGCGGCAGTATTCGCAGGACCGCGTAACGTGATCTCCTGGTCCGCTACCGATTGTGCCTCAGGTGTGACACTCAGTGACGGCAGTTCTATACTGCGACTGTCCCCTCGAAAGCGGCATTGAGTAAGTTCTGGTCATCAAGGGTAAACTGTCCCTTACACACGCTGAAGACGTACGGAGCACGGAAAGTTCAGGACGCATGTCAGATGTGATTGTTGTCGGTGGAGGAGTGATTGGCCTCTCAGCCGCCTGGGAACTTGCCAGCCACGGCGCGACCGTCAAAATAATCGATCAGAGAATGATCGGCCAGGAAGCATCCTGGGCAGGAGCGGGCATGCTGCCGCCTGGTAATCTTGCCGGTGAAACCAGCGGGGAAGGGCGGCTGAGAGCGCTCAGTTGTGAACTTTGGGCCGAGTGGACTCAATCCCTTCGCGAAGCCACGGGCATCGACAATGGATACCAGAACTGCGGGGCGATCGAAGTATCGTTTGACCGCGGTCTGCTGGATGAAGCAAACACATGGAAAGCCTCCGGTAACAGAGTTGAGTTGCTGAGCGACGATCGGCGACGGCACTTTGAAACGGCAATCTCGTCAAGCATCAAAGACGCCTACCGTCTTGATGAATTTTGCCAGGTGCGAAATCCTCGACATCTGAAAGCGCTCGCGGCAGCGTGTGCGGAAGTCGGTGTCGAATTTCTTGAAGGCGCGGCAGCCTGTGGATGGCGGGTGTCCGGAAATCGTGTCACCCACATTCGCACAGCAGGTGCTGATTACGCGGCCGGGCAATTTGTGATTTGCAGTGGAGCGTGGTCTCGTCAGTTGACTCAGGAAGCCGGCGTGGAACTAAACGTCGAGCCCATGCGTGGTCAAATCGTGCTGCTTAGATGCTCGCCGCTTCCATTTCGGCATGTCATTCAGGATGGAGCAAGATATCTGGTACCGCGAACTGACGGGCGGATTCTTATTGGTTCCACCGAAGAACGAGTCGGGTTTATCAAACAGAACACAGTCGACGGCGTGCAAAGTCTGCTTAAATTCGCCGTGTCGGTCGTCCCTGCATTGGCTTCGGCGGAAATTGAAAGATGCTGGTCCGGGTTGAGACCTTTCTCGGGCCGCGAAGAACCTTTCATTACACGTTTGCCCGCCCAAAACAATCTGTTTGTTGCTACCGGGCATTTCCGATCCGGATTGCAAATGTCGCCCGGCACGGCTGTTCTTGTCCGCCAAATGCTGCTGGGACAGGAATCGTCAATTCCAATGAGCCCTTACGGTTTGGTGGGATCAGCTCTTGCATCAAAGGACGCGTCGATCGAGGAGTTGGTGGCAACACAAAGTCAGCAACAATAGTAGCGAGCTACTTGGAACGCTGGATGTCGATTTGGAGCGACGGAATGCCAGGCAAACGGATTGCGATCACCGGAGCAGGGCCGATTGGACTGGAAGCGGCCTTGTACGCGCGGCTGCGAGACTTCGAGGTTGTAGTATTTGAGAAGGGTAATGTTGCGGACAACGTTCGGTCATGGGGGCACGTGCGACTGTTCAGCCCGTTCGGAATCAACTCGTCGGAGTGGGGCAGGGGAGCACTGCCAGACGCAGACTTACCCGCTGCTGACGCCCTGCTGACCGGAGTCGAGTTTTTCGGGCAATACTTGCTTCCGCTCAGCCAGCATCCACGCCTTCAAGGTTGCATTCAAGAGAATACTCGCGTCCTCACAATCGGAAAGCGCCATTTCTGGAAGGGCGATGCGATCGGCCGGCGCTCGCGACTGGAATCACCATTTACGTTGCTGACTGAGTCACAGCAGAATGGTGAGCAAGTCATCGAAGCCGATTTCGTTCTCGACTGCTCTGGAACTTTTGGAAACCACAACTGGCTTGGCGATGGTGGTGTTCCGGCACTTGGTGAACGCCAACTTTCCGAGCGGATCGACTATCTCCTGCCGGACATCACCGGCAAAGATGAATCTCGATTTGCTGGTCGCCGAAATCTGGTTGTCGGTAGCGGCTACTCAGCCGCTACGGTGATCGTCGCACTTGGAAGTCTGACTGAACAGAATTATGACACTGAGGTGTTCTGGCTGACACGCAAGTCAACCGATACGCCACTCTCCGGTATCGACGGCGACACTCTGCGTGGCAGGGCCGACCTGACGGCCAGAGCAAATGAACTTGCGGCAAACGCAGCCTCGAAAATCAACTGGTTTCCTGCGTCGTACGTCCGTCAAATCGGGAAAGCCAGTGATGGCAGCATTCAAGTCACCATCGAAACAAATACAGAGCAGGGTGGTGCAAACTGTAAGGTCTTGACCATTGACAACGTCATCGCAAATGTCGGGTATCATCCAGACCGGTCACTCTATGAAGAACTACAGATTCATGAGTGCTACGCCAGTCAGGGGCCAATGAAACTGGCGGCAGCGTTGATGGGTGAATCTTCTGCGAACTGTATGACACAGAGCAGTCCCGGAACGGACACTTTGAAGAATCCTGAACCCGGCTTCTACATACTTGGGGCGAAAAGTTACGGTCGCGATTCGCGGTTTCTATTGCGAATCGGACTGGAACAAATTCAATCCGCGTTTGATCTTATCGCAGCGGAGGCGGCATGAAGGCTGAAACCAACTTCACGAAATGCCCAGGCGTCGCGATGGAGTCACTCGACGAGTTGTGGTTTCAAGTCGCGGGTACCAGGTGCAATCTGGAATGCAGTCACTGCTTCATCAGTTGCAGCCCGACCAATGACAAATTCGGGCACCTGTCACTGGAAACTGTGCGAAGCCAGTTGGAAGATTCGGTCCGGTACGGCGTGCGCGAATACTACTTCACCGGAGGCGAACCGTTCTTGAACAAAGAACTGGTTCCAATCCTCGAACTGACGTTGCAGTACGGACCCGCGACAGTCTTGACCAATGCCACCTTTCTGAAGTCGGAGTGGGTTGAGCGTTTGAGGCAAGCTGAGGACGCCAGCAGCTATTGCCTTGAGTTCAGGGTCTCGATCGACGGTCCAGACGCCTCAACCAATGACCCGATCCGTGGGGAAGGGACCTTTGAAAAGGCTGTACAGGGCGTGGCATTATTAGTCGAGCATGGCTTCCTGCCCATTATCACGATGACTCGGGTCTGGGACGACACTGACGATCAGAAGGTCCTCGGACAGTTTCGAGAAGTGCTGGCAGACCGCGGTTACAGTCGCGCAAGGTTGAAGATCCTCCCGCGACTAAAGATCGGTGCGGAGGCTGAACGGACAGAAGGCTACGGCCAGTTCGACCGGGTGACCCATGAATTACTTGAAGAATTCGATATGGGACAACTTATTTGTAACCACAGTCGGGTTGTTACCGACCGAGGCATCGCTGTTTGCCCGATCCTTCTCGATTCGCCCGGAGCGATCATGGGCGAGACACTCGATGAAGCCAATCGTGAGTTCCCCCTGGCCTACGGCGCGTGCTTTACCTGCTTTCAATACGGAGCGATCTGTACGAACGCCGCATCAAGCTCGATGGAAAGCTGATGGCATCCAACGCGATCAACTGGAACGACCGGGAAGGTAAACACTTGTGAAAATTGCGTTTTTCGGCGGAATCTATAACAACTATCTGGCTCTCGAAGCGGCTATTGAAGACGCAAACCAACGCGGTGTCGACCGGATGTACTGTCTCGGCGATCTCGGAGCGTTTGGCCCGTATCCCAATCGGGTGTTTCCGTTATTGCAGGATAATGCGATTGAGTGCGTCCAGGGAAACTACGACAACAGCATCGGAAACGATCTCCACGATTGTCAGTGCGGCTACACAGATCCGCGAGACAACTGGTTCGCTCAGATCAGTTACAACTACACATACGCCAACACTTCGATTCAAAACCGCCAGTGGATGCGTGCCTTGCCTTCGGAGATCAGGTTCGATGTGGACGGCATACGATTTCTGCTGTGCCACGGCAGCCCTCGAAAAACTAACGAGTTTCTGTGGGAGTCCACCACCAGCACGCATTTCCTGGAGCGACTTTTCAAGGACGCGAAGGCTGACGTCGTGCTGGGCACACATTCCGGAATCCACTGGCAGCGACGGTTGAAGGACGAACGATTGTTCGCAAACGTTGGAGTGCTCGGTCGCCCTGAAAACGATGGTAAAACGAACGTCTGGTACACGATTATTGACACGGGCAGAGCTGAACATGGGGGCGACTCGAGTTCTCCCTCAAATGCCGTTCTGCTTGAGTTCATCCCCCTTATCTATGATTACGAGCAGCTTGCAGCAGAAATGCGAGCCGAAGACTTGCCAGACGAATTCTCAAAAACGATCCTCGAAGGATGGTGGACGACGTGCCTGGAAGTGCTTCCTGGAAAAGAACGTCGATATGGCCGGTACTGAATGCCGAACATGAATTCCACGCCTGACGTATCGAACATTGTTGTCCTGGAGGAGTGTTGTGCGAGCGGTCGTTCAGAGAGTTGCTTCTGCCAGTGTAAAAGTCGAAGACGAAGTCGTCGGTCAGATCGAGCGTGGGTTTCTAGTGCTACTCGGCGTTGGGACGGGCGATTCTGATGCCGACGCCGTCACCCTCGCGGAAAAGGTCGCGGGGTTGCGAGTCTTCGAGGACGACGATCGAAAGATGAACCTTGCGTTGAACGATGTTGATGGCCAAATGCTGGTCGTCAGCCAGTTCACGCTGTTTGGTGACTGCCGCAAAGGTCGACGACCAAGCTTTGTTGACGCAGCTCGGCCAGAGCAAGCAGAGCGACTTTACGAATCATTCGTGGCCGAAGTTCGAGGGCGGGGAATTCATGTTGAGACCGGCCGATTTCAAACACACATGGATGTGAGACTGGTCAATGATGGTCCCGTCACTTTGCTGTTGGATAGTCGCAAGACGTTCTGAGTTTGGATCAACTTTCCTCGCTACTGGAGCAGCAAATACGCTGGCATGGACTCCTCTAGTTTTCGGAACTAACCTCCACGATTCGTCAGCTCTCTTTACCTTATGGAATCATGCGATATGTGGCTTGACGGTTGTGCAGTTCTTGTGATCGCCATCGCTGCATGGAAAGGTGCGGCCAAGGGGGCCATCTGGCAACTGGCTGTGCTGGGGTCAATCTTCGGGTGCATTCTGATCGCCGGCGAGGCAACACCACATCTCGAGCAGGAAATCCCATTCGCTCAACCACTCAGGCATTGGGTCGCTTTGGCCGCTGTTTACGCCGGAATCTCACTGGTCGTGTTTGTGTTGGCGCGAACAATTCGCGGTTGGCTGGAAAAAGTCAAATTCATCGAATACGACCGCCACTGGGGCGCCATTCTTGGTGCGATCAAAGGAATGATCCTTGTCCTTGCTGTTACCTGCCTGCTTCTGATCATGGCACCATCAACCCATACCATGATCAAAGAATCAGCAACTGGCGCGGTCACGAATCATACGATTCAGTTCACCGCACCAATGCTTCCAGAGAAACTGGCCAATGCTCTCCAGAAGGCTCTTATTTCCCTGAACGAACCAGCATCTGGCCTGCCAATTAATCAGTCGTTTCAGTTTACGCTTTAGCGGTCAACTTAGACGCTTCCAGCAGGGTGGAGCGCAACCAGCTCAGAACTGTCGTCAGTGGAAATCGCTGTAAAACAAAGGGTTTCGCGTAGTCTTAATTTAACATAACAGACATTATCGGACGTTGCTGGTCAATTTACTGATGCTCACATCCAGTCGTTGGTTGATCGATCACAAAGTGGCGACAGCAGATCTGACGCGTTCGTCACCAGGAAGCAGAACCGAACTGAGTTCATCATTCAGCTTCTGCGGCAAGCTGCTCTTCGAATACACCCATGCCTCGAAATTTCTGATAACGGCGTTCGACCAGTTCGTCTTCGGGAATCTGCTTCAATTCCCGAATCGCAGTGATCAATGAGCCCTTCAGGTTCATCGCCATCTGCCGATGATTTCGATGAGCACCACCAAGTGGTTCGGGAATCACTTCGTCCACGATTCCAAATCCCAGCAAGTCTCGCGAAGTGAACCTGAGCGCGTGAGCCGCCTTGTCAGCATGTTTGCCATCTTTCCAGAGGATGCCAGCGCAGCCTTCAGGACTGATCACTGAATAGTAGGCAAACTGAAGAATGGCGATGTGATCGCCAATGCCGATTCCAAGTGCACCGCCCGATCCGCCTTCGCCGATTACCACGCACACGATCGGAGTGCTGAGTCGGGCCATTTCACGGAGACTGGTTGCGATCAGCCAGGCCTGTCCGCGCTCTTCAGCAGCAGGACCCGGATAGGCACCAGGAGTGTCGATGAAGCAGACGATCGGAAGTTTGTGCCGAGCAGCCAGTTCCATCTTACTGAGCGCTTTGCGGTATCCTTCGGGATGTGGCATTCCGTAGTTGTGTTCAGTTCGCTCGTCGATATCCCGGCCTTTGTGCTGACCTACGAACATGACTTTTTCATCGCCAAGTTTGCCGAAGCCCGTCAGGATGGCTCGGTCGTCACCGATCGCTTTGTCACCATGAAGTTCGACGAACTCGTCAAACACGAGTTCGATGTAGTCAAGAACTTGCGGTCGCTCGCCATGTCTCGCAACTTTACAAGTCTCGAATGCGTCGAGGTTGTCAAAAACTTCACGTTTCATCCTGGTGATTTCGACCCGCATATTGCGAATCGTGTCACGCTTGGCTGGTGTTAGATCAGCCTGCGCTTCGATTTCTTCCAGCTGAGCTTCCATCGCGAAGATAGTTTTCTCAAACGGAAGTGGCGGAACGGGAATCTTTTTGCGACGAGGTTTTGAATCAGCCATCAGAATAGTTCTAAGAAGCAAGTCACCAGCCGATGCGTTACAGATTTCGCCAGGGCTGCGATTTGTGGTTATATGGAAAGTAGAGTGTTGCGACAGGTTGATGAAACGGTTGCGGCAGCATTTTGAACTTCGTAGCAGAAGAGAGGCAAGGTTTATTCGATTTCTGGAAGGTCCGTCATGAAATCCATGCTTTCACCCTCGTCTGTATCAGCATCAGCCTGAGGTACTGCAGGCTGTTGACCAGGAGTCGGTGACTGCTGGGCTGCCGGTGCTGACTGTTGAGGAGCCGGAGCCATCGGTTGTTGCATTGGCGGAGGCATCCCTTGCGGTGGCATGCCAGGTGGTGGTGCCATTCCTGGCGGAGGCATCCCCGGTTGCTGAGGTGGAACACCAGCCTGCTGCATGGGCATCCCAGGTGGCATCATCGGCTGCTGCGGATACCCCTGTGGTGGCATCGCATAACCCGGCATCATCGGCTGCTGCATTGGCGGCGGCATCATCGGCTGCTGCATTGGCGGCGGCATCATCGGCTGCTGTTGCTGCGTCGGTGCCTTCGGTGCCTTGCGTTTCTTTTTGAGCTTCTTCTTTTGGTCGGGCTCAGCTGCTTCACCCTTGGTGCTTGCGTTGGCTCGTCTTTCTCTCTCAGCCTGGCGTTTCTCTTCTTCCTGTTTTAGTTCAAGCTGAATAGCTTCGTACTCACGTTGCATCGCCGGATTCGATTTGACCATCGCCTGTATTCGAGCGTCAGCACGGCTGTCACGGCGACTTCCCATTAGCTCTCGAAGTTCTTCTGCTTGCGCGGCACTGAGGTCCGACCCCGAGGCTTTCTCACGTGCGCGTTTTGCAGCTTCTTCCTGCTGACGTTCTTCCGCATTTTCGTCCTTCTTGAAAATCTGACAGTTGTTGAAGTCTCTGAGAACTTCGTCCATCGATTGGTGCCGGTCCCTGGGCTTCTTCGCCAGCATCTTCAGAATGAAGCGGTCCATCTCGGGAGTGACCTTGTCATTTTTCATTGACGGAAGTGGCGGAACCGACGCGATGTGCTTTCGCAGGAGGTCTTGTGGAGTATCGCCTTTGAATGGTGTCGTTCCGGTTAAGCATTCAAAGAATGTTATGCCCAGACTGTAGATATCTGTTGCCGGGGTGGTCGCCTGTTTCCGAATTGTCTCTGGCGCAAGATACGTCCGCGTTCCTCGGATCGGCCCTCGGCCACCTCCCAACAGTTTGCCAAGCCCCCCTGCTGATTTTACTGCCAGCGAGAAATCAATCAGTCGAACCTCACCAGCACGGTTCAACAGAATATTTTCCGGTTTAAGGTCACGATGCACCCAGCCTTTGCCATGCATGTGCCCCAAACCAGCGCAGATCCCTTCGACAAGCTGCCGGAAGTTCGTATGCACCATATCTATGCCGGAATTGATAAACGCCTTCAAATTAGGAGTCTTGAACAAATCCATCAGCAAGTAGCATTCGGTTTTTCGAATCACTACTCCGTGGTTCCTGATCAGATTTGGATGCTCCATCATCGCACCGAGCTTTGCTTCCAGTTTCAGCAACGCCTTTTCGTCGGGATCCTGCATAGCGTTCTTATTGAGCAGTTTCATGGCAAACATCTGGTTGCTCTGCTCATGCATGACTTCCCAGACGATCCCTGATTTCCCGGACGCGATCGGAGCAATGAGGATGTAGTCATCGATTTTATTCTGGTCATTCGGGTCGTCTGACACTGTACTGTTTCCCTGATTGACGAATCCGCGTGGGTTTTACTGAGAGAGCCGTAAATTGAATACATGAGCCGCAGCATTAGAAACCTGCAGCCCCTGCCTTCTTCGACTGAGTCGAAGTTGCGGGTTGACGCGATCCGGCGGCGTTAGACGGCGATGCCCGTGCAACTGCTGGCAGCACCGCAGTCGAGTCAGCCAGTTCGGCCGATGTAGAAATGATAACCTCGTCATGCTTTGTAAA
This sequence comes from uncultured Planctomyces sp., assembly GCA_937904325.1. Taxonomy (GTDB): domain Bacteria; phylum Planctomycetota; class Planctomycetia; order Planctomycetales; family Planctomycetaceae; genus JABMPE01. The sequence goes on along the minus strand of CALGTK010000344.1, from coordinate 14,697 downwards.
CGGCCCACTCACGAATACGTCGCCCTTCCCGATCTGTCCGTGTAGAACGACAGGCACGTTTCGTACGACATGCTCTCGTAATACCTGAACAATTCGATGCCCACCCGTCGTTGTTGTGACCGATTCAAGCGGAACACGAGTGACAGGATCGTTCGGCACAATATCTGGATACACCGCCTGGCCGCGAGCGAGTATTCCATCGGCGTTTCTGATCGACACCACAGCCATCGCCACAGAGACCGCCAAATCCCTCAATCGCTGTTGATCTTCACTGACCGGTTCGACGGATTTGACAATCCCCACGATAACTGAGTCTTCAACCGTCAGGGATATGGTTTGACCGACCTTGACTGTCTTTCGGTCTACGGGCACTCGACATTGCAGACTGGTTAGATCGCCGATTGTGACAACCGGATCACCCTGCTTGACGTTCTGTCCGTTTTGAACGTGAACATTCAACACTGACGCTTCGTATGGTGCCCGCAACGATGTTTGCGCGTTATCGTAAAGAGTCAGCGCCAGTTCAGATTTGGCGAAGGCTACCTGAGCCTCACCGAGTTGTACCTGCTCAGTTTTGCCACCACTCCGCGCAGCGCGGAGCAAGCCTTCTGCTACATCCAGAGCAGCCATCGCCCGCTTATGAGTCAGCTCCAGACGCTTGCTTTCCAGAGCAACCAGTTCTGCCTGAGGCAACACTTTCTTTCCAACTTGAGCCGAAACGGTTCGCGTCTTCGCATTAAATGGGGCACGCACAGTCAGCTCACGAGAAGCCCGCAATGAAATCGCAAACTGATAGTCGTCAGGCGGGGTTAAGCGAATCATCTGTCGGAGAATCACGACTGGTTGCTGGACACCAGCGGGTTGCTGGACACCAGCGGGTTGCTGGTCAACAGCGGGTTGCTGAGCCACAGTCTCATCTCCAGCGACCATGCACAAAACACACGCTGGGATCAGGAAATATCGAGCCAACTGAGATTCTCCGTAAAGGTCGTCCGTACCATACTTTCCGAAAAGTCTAAGGTATGGCTGGCTGTGACAGGTGTCAACGGGCGATTGCACCTGCCCTGCCCGATCACACGACTGTTCGATTCGCAAAGATCTTTGATCTGAATTGGCAGCTCCAAGGCCACGCCGAAATTGGCCGAGTCCACCTCACGCCGATATCGTCACGTTTGAGGGTCCACTTTCCTTGTGCCAGCTCCTGCCAGGGACAATGATTTCGCATCCACAAATCGTAATGTATCGTTTCAGGCTTTCCGTAGTTCCGAAATGACAATCCGCTCCTTCCTCCCGAGTGCCGCCCGGCAAAGGATGACTTCCCGTGCTAAAAAATTCTCACCAGAAAGCCCTTTTGCCAGTCATTTTGCTTGGAGTTCTGACACAAAGCGTTTCGGCACAAACTCGCGAATTACAGTACTCAGGAACGCTCACCCAGAAGATTCGCAACGGCGAGGCCTCTGCTCCAGTCAAGCAGTTCGAGCTGTACACACTGCTGACTCCGGCCAGGGGCGGACAGGAATGTTTTCATCTCGTTTCCGAGCGAGGCGGCGGTGCCTGGGCGTGGCCTGAACGTTTTGGAACGGCAACGATTGATGGAAATAATCGGCGATCCGGCGGCCGACCACCGCACGTGCTGCATTCTCATGACGGCGTTAAATATCCGGTAGAGACTCCGCTGCCCTTGTTTGAATTTGCTGACCAGCTTGCAAACAACGCAAGTTGGACTTCTGGACGTCTTGAATACTCAGTCAAAGGCCAGACGAAAATTGCCAAAAGGCAGTGCTGGGAAGTCGAAGCCGTCGACAACTTCGGCCGTCGTCAGAAGTTCTTCGTTGCGGACAACGAGCCGATTCTCGTCGCTGCTGAACGGCGAGTCTTCATGGGGCGAGGTGATGAGTTCACGTTGCGAGTCTCGCTTACCGGATCAAAAATGCTTGAGACTGCCGAAGCTGCAAAAACAAGCACCGCCGTTGCGTCATTGAAAAAACTCCAGGTAGCTTTGGAACGTTCCGAGGGGACGACCAAGCCCGAGCTGTCGCCCGCCCAGATTGAAAAGGCGTCGGCCGTGCTGCCTGCCCTTGTCGATCAAACTGAAGGTTTGCCATTAACAAAACTGGTAGTCGCCATGTCTCGCGATGTGCGTGCCCAGTCACAACGAGCGGGGGATGTCACCAGTCTTAAGAAAAAATTTGTCGGCCAGCAGTTGCCCGGCTTCGTCCTGCCAACGCTCAAAGGAGCACAGCTTGACTCCGCGTCACTGAAAGGCAAGATCACCGTTCTGCACTTCTGGGAGTATCAGGGAGAGCCGCTCGAAGAACCGTACGGCCAGGTCGGCTACCTCGATTTCCTGCTCAATCGCCGAGGACGCCTTGGCGTCAGTGCTGTCGGAGTCGCCGTCAACGAAGGATTCGCAAAACCTGAAACTCTGGCTGCCGCGAAACGTTCGGTAAGAAAACTTCGAGACTTCATGAACCTCGGGTACCCGATCGCGCTGGACGGCGGAAATTTCATCAAGCAACTGGGAGACCCACGGCAACTTGACGCGAGCCTGCCGTTGTGGGTCGTTGTCGACCCGGATGGAAAAATTGCGGACTTTCACGTCGGCGTTTACCCGATCAATCCGGATGAAGGCCTCCGCGACCTCGATGCGGTCATCGTTCGGCTCATCCGCGAAAAACGCTCCCCCAGAAAATAATCGGGGAAGCATCGCGAAGCCGCTACTGGCAAAGCACGCAACGACGGAACTTTGACATGCACGTGGCGGTACAGGTCTTCGTGGATCGCCACGCCTGTCCGTACCACGTAGACGACGGTGTCGGCTCTCGTATCGGGGCAATGATGTGAACGGTTTCCGTTTGCAAATACACGTTGTAAATCGTGATCCCCTTAACAAGGCTGGCTGGCGATACCTTTGCGGGATTCTTCACTTTGATCAGTCCACATTTGTAGAGCGCTTCAGCCACGTACTCGGCACAGTGAACTCCTTTGCCACGCTCGCCAGAGATGTGATGAGCAACCGCGTAAGGCCGACCGAGCTGTCCGTCGAGCCAACCAGCCAGCTGTTTTTGCTGACTTGAATTCAGTGGCCGAGTCGGCTGAAAGATGTGCAATTCGTCGGGGCTCTGAATTTGCAGATAGTTTTCCAGCGTCTGGCACCGCACGCCGACTCCGTTTGCAGCGTCGTATACAAACGGTCGACCGTTTCGCCGAATCACAGCCGCGATGTGCGTGAAGGGGCTTTGCGTATAAACGCGAACCGCCAGGCAATCACCCTTAGAGACCAGCAACGTTCCTGTTTTGAGCATCGGGCGTAACTCAGAAGCAGCCTCAGCGATAGACGTTACCTCGACATTTTCAGTCGAAGAGGCTGACGGGCTAGCTCCGGCGAGTGCAAGAACCAGAAGATAATTCATAACAGAATCTCCGTTGCTCGCAGGCAAAACTGAGACAGATCATTCGACGGCTTAGTTCAGATACGTCACGAACCTCGCGGACAACGAATTGAACTAGACGCGGATCTATCCAGCAAGAGGAACTTTGCAGTCGAGACCGTCAATTTCTGACGCAAACTGACAAAGTAAGCGAGCAGTCAGCCCAAAACTGATTCTGACTGCGAATTCAATTGAGTCGCTTTGACGACAAAGTAGCCGCGAGATTCCAACACACTGACTTCGTCAAACAGTTGAACGAACCGATCGGCGAACCATTCAGGCTGTTTTGTCACGAAATGTAAGCGTCCACCGCTTTTCAGACAGTTAAACGCCGCCCGGACGAAAATTTCTGCGATTCGGAAGTTCGAAAAATAAGGCGGATTTGCCAGAGCGAGGTCAAATTCACCTGGTTCTGCACATCGACCCGCAGCTTCGAGTTGGGTTGAAAATGCTGAAATCCCGTTCTTTTCTGCACCCATCGCCGCACACTGCACGGCTCGAGCGTTCGCATCCATTGCTCGCACCTGAACGTTTTCCGCTCGCAGAGCAGCGGCGAACCCCACGCTACCGTTTCCGCAACCGATGTCCAGAACTCGAAAGTTGTCTTTAACCGCCTCCCCTGCCCTCGGACCATCCTCTACTGTCAAAGAATCAATGAGCGCTCTCGCCCCATTATCCATTCGGCGATGACTGAAAACGGCCGGACGGCTGCACGCGTGAATCAATCGTTCACCGTCACGAAAGGCGAACCAGCAACCAAAGTTCTTGACCTTTCTCAGCGGCTTCGGGCGTCTGGCGATGTAAAGCCGTCCATTCGGCGTTCCTCGATTTGTTACCTTCTGAAACGATGCCTGTAGCTGGTCGTGCAGCCAACGGTCTTTCACATTGTCAGAAGACGCGAACAGCCGCCCGTCCGGCGCGAGTTGCTGCACCGTCTGCTGCAGGTATTCACGAGCCAGGTCGCTTTCGCCTTTGGCTGGGAATGGGATCACGGCGGCATTGCACGTGCCGTCCGGGAGATCTGGCAGGCAGGTAATTTCGAGATTCTCGACGCCTTCGTTTCTCGCACGAGCTGAATCAGCCAGAAATGCGTCGAGAAAATTGCACACAACTTTGGCGTCTGGGTTCTTCTTAGCAATCTCAGCAGCAGCCTGCGCCCCGGCATTGGATACCACGACGATCCGCTCGCCCCGGATTTCGTCCGCCACCTCTAAAAAAGACTGTTCGATTGGGCGAAGTGGCTTTTTCCATCCGGGAAATTTGTCCGCAACGTCTGCGCGAATGGCAGCTTTTCTCTCCCGAAGCGACTTTTTCTTACTCTTTCCAGCCAACGTGAACTCCGAGCATCCTGAACATACAGTGGTAAGGAACTGACCTGGCACAAGAATCCCAACGATCTCTGTCAGTGACAGCAAAGCTACGAATCGCGAACCAGACGGGTTATCGTCAACAGTGTTCAGCGAATCAAGGAGCGGACAAATCGTCCGTTACTCGACCAGCGCCGTCGAATGCGTTATGCCAAGCCGTTTACTACGGTGAGATCTCTGCCAGAACGTCTAACGAAACACAAGTCGAATCACACGATCATGCACAGCCGGGAACTCATTCTTCAAGGACTGGCGACATCCGGCTGGTTCTGGTTTTGTGCTGTCGTGTGTGTCATCGCCGCCGTTTGTGTTGGCCTGCTGCTGAAGTACGAGCGGACATTGGTTAATTCGCGAGTCGGCAATACTCTGCTTGCACTCAGGCTTTCCGTCCTTGCTCTACTTTGTCTGACATTTCTGCAACCGGTCGTAACATGGGTACTCGACCGCGACCGCTCGGCAAAAATCATCGTCGCCGTCGACGTTTCTGAGAGCATGGACACTGCCGATGCGCATGCCGATAAAGCATCACTGCTGCGTTGGGCCAGAAGTCTGGAGCTGATCGGCAACGCGACCACTGATGATCGACTGGACCGTTGGATCTCAGAACTTGAAAACGGCCTGGAACCCACTTGGATCCAGGCATCAGAAGCGGCAACCGCAGCCAGTCGAGCAGAGCTGACTCGACTTCGCAAAGCCAACGTTGAGCAGGTCATCGAAACCGTGCGTGCCCTGCCCCGCCGGGAAATCGCCACTCGCCTGTTGAATGCAACCTCGCAGCCGTTGCTGAAACAATTCAACGAAATAGGTGCTGTCGAGGTCCGGGCCTTCGCTGCCAAAGTGGAAACACTGGATGAATCGCTTCTCGAAGAGTCGCTCACCGGGCCGAGACCGTCACTCCTTCCTCAGCAGTCTGACCTGGGAGTCGCCACTGCCCTCAACATCGCGGATGACACTTCAAAGGTGATGGGCGTCGTCATGCTGACAGACGGTCGTCACAATGCCGACAAAGATCCGCTGGAAGCGGCAATGCGATTAGGAACACTTAACACTCCGATGATTCCCGTCATGATCGGGTCAGAGCTTCGGCCAATAGACATTTCTGTCGTCTCGCTGGACCATCCACGAGTCGTTTTTCAGAACGACACTCCAGTCGTCAAAGCGAGACTTGCCGCCGATGGATTTCGCAACAAAGAGCTGACCGTCATTCTGCAGCACGCCGACGGAACGGAAGTATCCCGCGTTGTCAGAGTGCCTCCCGACGCTGCGGGTACACCTTTTGTTGATGTCGACTTTCCGTTGAAGGCAGAGACCATCGGTCGTGATGAGTACAAACTTTGGACGGCTGTCCAGGAAGGTGAGACCCGAGACGACAACAATCAACGATCATTCGCCGTTGAAATCGTTGACGATCAGTCACACGTACTGCTGGTCGAAGGTGAAGCGCGTTGGGAATTTCGGTTTATCGACAATGCACTCAGCCGCGATGAACGAGTTGATCTGCAGCGGGTTGTTTTTGATCAGCCGCACATCGGAGTGTTGCCGACGACGTTCTTCCCGAAGCGGCTTCAATTACCGACAAGTCGAGAGGACGTTTCTGAATCGAAAATGACGGAGCTTGATCTTCTGGTCATCGGAGATGTCTCGCCATCCAATGTTGATTCGAATGTCTGGGAAGTGATCGATGAGTTTGTGCGGGAGCAAGGCGGCACACTGGTTCTACTCGCCGGAAAAAATCAGTTCCCGACAAGACATACGTCGTTGGAACTTCGGCAGTTGCTTCCTGTCACGAATCTGCGAGAAATCGATCTTTCTCAATCCGGAACGGACGATGCGCCACTTGACCGCGGTTTTCGATTGCAACTGACGCCGGACGCCGATCGACACGCGATGTTTCAATTCGATACGAACAGCTCCGAAAACCGCCGCGTCTGGTCACAGTTGCCGGGGCATGTCTGGGGCCTGACCGGGACGGCGAAGCCGGGAGCGACTGTATTCGCGGCAGCTCATCAGCCGGACGAACCTTCGCTTGAAACCGAACGCGACAACGCCATGATCGTGCATCAGTACTTCGGTTTCGGACAGGTGCTGTGGATCGGCATCGACAGCACGTGGCGATGGCGACATCGCATCGGTGATAAGTATCACCACCGCTTCTGGGCACAGTTGGCGCGTTGGGCCGCTCGCAACAAAGCTTCCGCCGGCAACGATTTCGTCCGACTGCTCGTCCAAAACAGCCAGTTATCTGTCGGAGACGATGCGATCTTTGAGGCCCGCTGGCAAAAACGGTTTCTCGATTTGAATCCAGACCTGAAGGCATCGATCGAGATCTACCAGGATCCTGAAATTCCGGGCGAAAAACCGTTCACTCGGATTGAACTCACACCGATTGACGGAAGCCCCCTGCTCTTTCAGGCGAGAGCCGTCGGGCTTCCTTCCGGTACCTGGACCGCCAAAGTCACCGTCGAAAATGCAAACCTCGGCAGCGAAGTCCGCACGTCACTTTATGTCAGCGAACCTCTGACAGGGGAACTGAGTGACCTGAGTGCCAATCGAGACTTGCTGACGCAATTAGCTGATGCGTCGGGCGGCGAACTGATTATGCCAGACGAAATCAACCGGATTGCAGGATTGTTGAAGCCTCCCGAGCAGTTGGCTCAATCCCGCGAAGAAACAACTTTGTGGGATCACTGGATATTTCTATTGCTCTTCTTCGCCCTGCTGACCACAGAATGGGTAGTGCGCAAACTGAACGGCCTGCCGTAACAAACGACAGGCCGTTTAAAGACTCTCGAACAATTCGCGATTGCGGATGACTTGCCTACTCGGGTGGTCGACGTCGAGCGGGTTTCTTTTTGCGGCGGGGTCCACCAGGCGGTGCAAATGCCCGCTGCAATTCGTCAAGGCCTGTCGCACCATCCAGCACAAGACGCAACGCATCTTTCTGGCAACTCAACTGCTTCTCTTCTTTGCTCTGCTTTCGAATGGCGGCCGAATCGCCTCCGCCAGCTATGACAGCTTTCATCTCTTCAGAGACGTCGATCATTTCAAAGACCGCAGCGCGAGCCCGGAAGCCAGTTCCTTCACAGGCCCGACACGGTTCTGGCAGTTCGCCGGTTTTTTCATCCGGCTCTGGTGGTCGAGCTTTCCGGTACAGCGTCTCGGTGTCTTCCGGCAGCCCGACTTGAGCAAGCAGCTTTGGATTGGGGCGAAACGCCTCTTTACATTTCGGGCAGAGTTTTCGAATCAGCCTGTGGCTCATCACCATCCGCAACTGCTCGGCAGCAAGTGTCGGGTTACCGACGAGTTCCACAAACTTCGTGATCCCGTCAGCGGCATCCCGGGCGTACAACTCGGACATGAAAGTCATTTCCATCGACCCCTGTATGACATCTTTGACGACATCGGGATCGGTCAGTTCGACCATGTAGACCAGGTTGCCCTCGTTCCGCTGAATTCTCTTGAAGGTGTGTTCCAGAGTGTGCCCATCTTCCGGCTCAAAGACTGGCACATTCAGCACCGTTCGCGTGCCAGGATCGCCCATAATATAGCACTGGTACATGTACGAATCGACACATCGCAGGGCACATAATGCTGTCGTTGTCAGGCCCGATTCTGGCGCTCCAACGACAAGTATGACTCCCGCATTCAACTTGCCATAATGGCGGACTCTTTCCTTGACAACTTCAGGAATTCCAATGTCTTCCGGAGTCGCTCGATTTGTCTTTGTGTTTCGAAAGACGACCGTCAGATGCTCTGCTGGTGCCTTTTGCCCCTTGGCTGGTGGGGCTGGCCGAGTCTTGATTGACAGTTCAAACGGCAGTTCACGATATTCGGCGTTCACTCCGCATCGTTGCGGTTTGTCTCGAACTTTGACGTCACCGCCGCCGAGCAGTTTGAGCATCTGAACCAACGCGTTCGCTCTCTGAATTGGCAGCCGCGGCCCTGGACGTTTCATACCGTCGACGAAGAACGTCACCAGCGCTTTGGGGCCTTGCGGTTCGACTTTGAACATCTCGGCCCGTAACGCCAGCGCCTCGGTTACCACTTCTTTGGCGAGCGGCAGCCCAGCAGCGGCTAGTTTGCGGTTCTCTTCAAGATTCGCTTCCTGCCCATTCGTCGCCCCTTGAAAAAGAACGTACTCAATCTCCTCTTCTGAATCGTCATCGTCGTTGTTGTTTCTGCTGAATAAACCCACGCCGTTACTCCCATCGAATCAAACAATCAAATAAGCAGATCAAACATAACGACGACTTTTAAGACAGAACACTGTCGAGCCGCTTTATGCTGCCTCGCCGAAAATGAAACGATCCCTTAATCGATCTACGGCCGGCAGAGGTCGACCGAATCCACCATTACAGCAGGCCATATGTGTTGAGAGTCGCCCGCAGTGCTTCGCGCTGACCTGCGTCCAGCGGCGTCATGGGCAGGCGAACTTCGCCAGTATCGCGGCCGAGCTCCGCCATCGCTTCTTTGATCGGAATTGGATTTGTGGCGATACCCAGAAGGTCGCGGCAAAGTGGGAACAGCCTGTGATGCAGTTCCTGAGCTTTGCCAATTTCGCCCGCGTTCCAGGCCGCGATCATCGCTCGCACGTCCTGCGGAACGATATTTCCGACGACCGATACGACTCCGCTGCCGCCAAGAGCCAGCAACGGCAATGTCAGGCTGTCGTCGCCGGACAGTACTGTCAGATCAGAAAGTGACAGCGTCTGAGAAGCCTGGTCCATCGAGCCGGTCGATTCTTTCACAGCGACGATGTTCGGGCAGGCTTCGGCAATGCGAGCGACGGTTTCGGCTTCGACGTTCTTCGCCGTTCGTCCCGGAATGTTGTAAAGAACGATCGGAATGTCGACAGCTTCGGACACGGCCTTGTAGTGCTGAAAGAAGCCTTCCTGAGTCGGCTTGTTGTAGTACGGGGCGACCAGCAACGCTGCCGTGGCGCCGGCGCCCTTGGCAAACTTCGTCAGGCGGATCGCTTCGGCCGTGCTGTTTGAACCCGTACCGGCCATGACATTGATCCGTCCGGCAGCCTGCTCGCAGACGATGCTGATGACTCGCTCGTGCTCTTCGTGAGTCAGCGTCGGGCTTTCGCCGGTCGTTCCAACCGGACTGACGGTTTCTGTGCCAGCTTCCACCTGGAAGTCGACCAGTTGTCGGAGCGCATTTTCGTCAATCTGCCCGTCTTTCAGCGGAGTCACCAGAGCTACTGTAAGCCCTGCAAACTGTTCACCTCGTCGTGCCATAGGAATGCCTCACATTCTTTTAGGTCAAGCTTAGCCTGACGGAGTAAATCGCTCTGTTTTTCCTGGTTTCGGCGGTGCATACACCGTCAAAATCACAAATGGCCTAGCGGCCTTTCCAATCAACACCAGATAAGCTGGCCAGTGCCAACTGCAACGCATGAGTACCGTCTCGACCGTGCCCTTGAGCCTGCACAGCCATGTACAGCTGGTTCCCCAACGCCAGACCCGGCAGCGAAAGGCCCATGTTTCTGGATTCAGCCAGCGCGATGCCCATGTCTTTGATAAAATGTTCGACGAAGAAACCCGGATCGAAATTGTTGTCCATGATTCGAGGGCCGAGGTTCGACAGCGACCAGCTTCCGGCTGCTCCAGATCCAACCGACTGCAGAACTGTCGGCAGATCAAGACCCGCTTTGTAGCCGTAAAGCAATGCTTCGCAGACGCCAATCATGTTGGTGGCAATCAGCGTCTGATTGACCATTTTCGTATGCTGACCGGCTCCTGCCCTGCCCTGATGGACGATGGTTTTGCCCATCGCATCCCAGCAAGGCTGCAGTGCGGCGACTGTTTCTTTTTCGCCGCCGATCATGATCGACAGGGCAGCGTTCTTTGCTCCGACGTCTCCACCTGAAACGGGAGCGTCGACACTTGCAACGCCTTTTACTTTGGCAGCTTCGTAGATTTCTACGGCTAGCGACGGCTCGCTCGTCGTCATGTCAACCAGCACGTTGCCTTCTTTGGAACCGGCCAGTGCTCCGGATTCTCCCAGAAAGACTTCACGCACGTCCGAAGGAAATCCGACAATTCCAAAGATTACGTCCGATGCTTCCGCGACAGCTTTGGGGGATTCGGCCCAGGTGGCACCTTTGGCGACCAGTGATTCGGTTTTCGATTTTGTGCGGGAGAAGACCGTGGCCGAGTATCCAGCGTCGATCAGGTGCCCGCACATGCTGGAGCCCATGACTCCAGTGCCGATCCAGCCAATTTTTGTCGTTCCCGGAGCAATCACCAATGCCATCTCTGGTCGTTCCTTGTACTGTAGCCAAAGTTGCCGTCATCCACGCTGAGCGGGAGTATATCGGCCGCCATTTTCGAAGTCACTCGACCGGTTGACGGGGGAAGAATCTTCGGTCGCAACGGGATCCAGACAGGTGTTGTAGAAATTGGTTCACTGAACCCACAGACTGTGGCAAGCGTCGTTGCCAGCTCCCACACCGGGGTGCTCGAGCGAACATTTCAGCACAGTCGCTGACCATTTGTATCAACACCCCGTCCCGCCTGCGACAAAAGCAGGATGAGAACTCAAGAGAATGCCCGAGCCCATCGCATTTCTGAACGGCGAAATCGTTCCAGCATCCAGTGCTGCCGTTCCGGTGACCGACCTGTCCGTCGTCGCGGGAGCGTCAGTCACCGAGATGATCCGCACTTTCGGACATGTGCCGTTCCGCCTTGGTGAGCACATTGATCGTTTATTTGGTTCGCTTGCGCTATGCGGCTTTCCGACCGAGGTCGCCCGCGAGCAGCTCGAAGACGCCGTGGCAGAAATCGTCACGCACAACTCCGCGTTGATCCCGAAGAACCAAGATCTTGGGATCATCATCTTTGTGTCCGCAGGCCAGAATCTGACCTACCTCGGAGCCGTCGGTCGCGATGTCGCCTCACAAGGCACGGTCTGCGTTCATAGTTTTCCACTGCCGTTTGAACTGTGGGCTGAGAAACAATCCACTGGCCAGATCCTGGCATCAGTCAGCATTCAGCCCTTGCCAAACGACTCGGTCCCTCCGCAGGCAAAGCATCGAAATCGGCTTCACTGGTTGCGTGCCGATAAAGAAGCACGGGTTCGTTTCCCGACGGCATCTTCTCTGCTGGCAACCCCGGACGGTTACATCACGGAAACCGCAGCCGGCAATTTCTACCTCGTCAAAGATCGAACCATCCACACACCGCCTGCGAAACTCGTTCTCGGCGGAATCAGTCAGATGGTCATGAAAGAGATCGCTGCCCACCTTGAATTTGACTGGCAGGAGTCGGCAATTACATTTGATGATCTTGCGGAAGCCAATGAAGCAATGACGTCTTCAACTACCTGTTGCCTCCTGCCCGTGACGAAGTTCAACGACCAGATGATCGGCGATGGCACACCCGGTCCTGCCTTTCAGGAATTGATCACTGCCTGGAGCGACCTGGTGGGAGTCGATATTGTGCAGCAGGCTGCCCTGGCAGCACAGGAACGCTGTGGGTAAATCAGTCAGCGTCTGCATAGATCACGATTGAAGTCCGATTCCCGCCCTGCCCTTTTGCTTAGCCGCCCGGTAAATGTCATCACTCAAAGAGTACGCCACATTCTTCGGCCAGTTCCGGGAACGCTTCGAAACGACCGGCGCGATTGCACCCAGCAGTCGGTTTCTTGCCCGGTCAATGACGCGTTACCTGCAAGCCCGACCGGCTGATGGTCCGCCCGTCCGAGTCCTTGAAATCGGCCCCGGCACCGGCGCTGTCACCGGCACTATCGTTAAGCACATCCGCGAAAACGACCGCTTCGACCTTGTCGAACTGAACGAAGCGTTCGCCGAGCATCTCAAACAACGATTCGAAACCGCCAACGACTGGAATCGCGTCGCCGAGCAGTCAACTGTCCACGTGGCACCGCTTCAGGAATTTACGTCAGATTGCCCGTACGACTTCGTCATCTCGGGCTTGCCACTTAACAACTTCCCGGCCGACCTGGTCGACGACATCTTCGAACACTATTTCAAACACCTGACCCCTGGCGGAGTTCTGTCGTACTTCGAATACCAGTTCGTCCGGTCAATCAGAACGCGTGTCGGAGCAAAGTCCGAACGATCCCGCCTGAAATCCATCGACAAAACAATGCACGACTACTGTGCAAAACAAAGAATCCGGCGAGACTGGGTCTTCCTCAACATTCCACCGGCCTGGGTCCAACACCTTCAGAAACCCAACGATTAACCGACTTCAACATCCACCAACACGGAAATGATGCAGGTAGATTTACGTTATGTTCTTTCGTGTATTCAGCGTCTTTCTGCGTTCATTTACAGCCTGAGTGAGACTGCATTCATGCTTGAGTTGGCAAAACGCCGCTGGTTCCTGCTTTCGCTTCTGACGTTGATCACGTCAGGTCTGGTGATCGGTTCGCAAAGTTCGCCAGAGTCAGTTGAGAGTTTCAAATCGCTCGTCCCTACTCGACCCCTGACTGCATTCGTGCTGCTTCTGATGGCGTTCAGCCTGAACAGCCAGCAATTGAAAGCGTCGTTCAAAGCTCCGACGCCGGTTATCTGGGCGTGCCTGGTGAACTTCGGACTACTGCCGATAATGGGCGTTTTTCTGATGCGGATTCAGATGACGCCCGACTTTCGCATCGGCCTGATGATCGCCGCGACGACTCCCTGCACTCTGGCCGCGGCCTCGGTGTGGACACGCAAAGCTGGCGGGAACGATGCCGTTTCACTGCTGACAACACTCGTCACCAACACGGCGTGTTTTGCACTGACGCCGTTCTGGTTGAATCTTGGAACTTCGCAATCGGCGAGTCTTGATGCTGGTTACCTCTCACAACGGCTTGTGCTGGTTGTGTTAATTCCGACACTGCTTGGTCAGGCCTTGCGGTTTCCAAAGAAGGCCTCTGATTTTGCCACCAGAAACAAAACGCCAATCGGCGTCGTCGCTCAGTCCTGCATTCTGGCGCTCGTCTTTCTGAGTGCTCTCGGTGGCGGCGTGCAACTTCAGAAGGCCGACATCGGAACGCAACTCACCGCAGTGCTGTTCGTCTGGGCCTGCTGCGTCGCTATGCACGTTGTCGCTCTGGCTGTTGCATGGTACGGAGGGGGATGCTTCGGCTTCGACCGTCGAGACCGCATCGCCGCATCGTTCGCCGGAAGCCAGAAGACGCTGCCGATCGGTGTGTACCTCGCAACAGATCCAGAGATCTTTGGGGGAGCGTCCGTCGCTGGTGGAATCGCGATACCATTCGCCGTCTTCCCGATGCTGATGTTCCACGCCAGCCAACTCTTTATCGATACAATTGTTGCCGATCGGTTCGCGAGAAAACCGGACGAATCCAAAACTCCCCCTGAACTGAACACGCCTCAAACCGAAGGTCCCTGAACATGACTCGATCGATCACCGCTTTGACGATTGGAACACTGATGGCCGCATCGTTATCGAATGGTCAAGCCGCAGAGTTGAGTGTGTCTGGCGATTCAAGAATCGTTGCTGCTGGCGCAACGCTGGAGACTCTGTGGGAAGACGGCGGCTTTACCGAGGGCGCCGCTTCTGGCTCCGACGGTTGTATCTACTTCAGCGATTTCGCTCAGCCGTTTGACTCAGGCCCGGCTCGAGTCATGAAGTTCGATCCGAAGTCAAAGAAGATCACCGTCCACTGCCCGGACAGCGGGATGGGCAACGGCCTGATGTTTACACGCGGCGGAAAACTGATCGGCTGCTGCGCGTCCCCGCTCGGCGGACATCGTGCACTGGTTGAATTTCTCTCTGACGGAACCGTTCAGCCGATCGTGTCGAAGTTCGAAGGAAATCGATTCAACTCGCCCAACGACCTGGTCATCGATCGTAAAGGCCGCATCTACTTCAGCGATCCGAAGTACGTCGGCCCCGAGAAACTTGAACTCGACCGGT
>CALGTK010000343.1 GCA_937904325.1 uncultured Planctomyces sp. | reverse complement strand
CTCTGCTCGACAACACCCTCGTCTACTACGGCTGCAGTAACAGCAATACGCACAACAACTCCAACTACCCGCTGCTCCTCTGCGGCGGCAAAAACCTCGGCCTCAAGCATGGCAAGTTTCACATGTTGAAGGACCGCAAAGTGCCGCTCAACAATCTCTACGTCACGCTGCTAAACAGCCTCGACGCGCCTACCCAAAACTTTTCTGACAGCACCGGCACGCTGGATGACGTCCTGCTGAAGTCCTGAACCGCACGCTGCTTATCGTCTGTGGTGAATTCCACTGACCCCCGAGTCTCGACGCATCTCAGAGAGCACCATGAATTGATCAGACCGGTGAAGATGATACACAGGAAACGTTTTGAACGCCGATCGTTTCTGAAAACGAGTGCTGGCGAGGACAGTTTCAATCTGCTGGTGTGGTAGGGTAGACAAGCAAACGTATAAAGAAAGTTGCGGCAGATATGAAGGCTTTGTTGATATCATTGCTTACTTCAGAGTCTTTTCATTCCCGCCAGGTCCATCTGAACGTAATGGGAAGCGAGAGATAACGACGTATGAATTGTAATCTCGACCGTCGTCACTTTCTGCGCGGCGCTGGCATGGCCCTCGCGTTGCCCTCGCTTGAAGCATTCTCGGCGCCCACCGCCGCGACTGTCGGGCCGCGGAACTTTGTTGCAGTCGGTACGTTGCTGGGCTGGCATCAAAAAGCCTTCTATCCCAAACAGACCGGTATGGCTTATGACATGCCGGCAACGCTGGCGCCGCTGAAAGCTTTTCAAGATGACATGACGGTGTTCTCCGGCCTCGATCATCGGGCCGTCAATAATCATGCGGGATGGCCGAATTTTTTGTGTGGGGCGCCACTCAAAACCTATTCGCTTGATCAGATCATTGCGGATCAAATTGGGCAGAAATCACGCTTTCCATCGCTCGAACTGTCAACAGGAAGAGAAGCAGCCGAAGGCCATATTGCGATGAGCTTTACGCGGCGAGGCATAGGGCTGCCGAGGATTCAGCAGCCGAGTGTGTTGTATAAAACACTCTTTGTTTCGAGTGAGGATCGAGCGCGCACGGAATCTATTCTGCAGAGTGGCAGAAGTTCACTCGATGGTCTGCTGGCCGATGCCAAACGTTTGCAACGTGCCTTGCCCCTTGCCGACCGTAACAAGCTTGACGAATATTTTGATTCGATGCGTGCGGTTGAAAAAAGAATGGGCCGGCAACTGAATGCCATTAACGATCCCATCCCAAGGCCCGATTATCAACTGCCCAGTTCTGTTTCGTTGGAGCCGAGTCATCAAATTGAGCTCAGCGACATCCTCTACGACCTGATGGCGCTGACACTGGAAACCGAGTCGTCGCGTGTGCTTTCATTGTTTATCGACGGCGGGGGGCAGGTGTTTTCTTTTGACGGCAAGGCACTAGGGACGGGGTATCATAAGCTATCGCATCATGGGAATAGTCCCAAGATGATTGCGGATCTGGTCGCCATTGAAACCGCGCACATGCGTAGCTTCAGTGGCTTTATCAAACAACTCAAAGAGAAGAAAAATGCTCACGGCAAGTCACTGCTCGACGATACCGTGGTGCTGCTGGGAACTGGCATGGGCGATGCAAGTCGTCACAGTAATAAAAACCTGCCGACACTCGTTGCCGGTGGCGGCTTTAAACATCAGGGCCATGTCGCCGTCGACCAGAGTAAAAAGGGCAGTCCGCTGTTGGGGGATCTGTACGTTACTTTGATGCAAAAGCTGGGGATGGAAGTGGATCAGTTCAAGCATGCGACAAGCAATATGAACGAGGTGCTGTCGTAGTGCGCCGTGATCTTATTCTAATTATTATCGGTCTGATCTCAGCCGGCTGGCTGCAAGCGGCTCAAGGTCAGCAAATTCCTGGCCCAGTGAATGAGGTGTTGTCTAAATATTGCGTGGATTGCCATGATGCTGATGTGCATGAAGGCGACGTAGATTTGGGCATCACTTCGGTTGACTGGACCCAGAAGCAGCAGCGCCATTTTATGGAACGGGTGTTGGAAGTCAGTGAGCAGAAAACTATGCCACCGGCCGAAGAGGATCATCCCACCGCACAAGAGCGCCAAATTGTAAAAGACTGGCTCTCGGGAAAACTGTTGCAGCACACGCCAATCGGCGGGACTTTGCCGCGTCGTTTAAGCAACGCGGAATATCAAAACACGATTCTCTCGCTATTCAACCTGCCTGAATTTGAACTGCCTTTAGGGTTCCCCCAGGACTCCACCCTGGAGGGCTTTGACAATCTTGGGCAGGGGCTGGTGGTGTCGCCGGCTTTGATGCAAGCCTATTCTGACAGTGCCTTGCAGGTGGCTGACGAGCTCTATCCGCCGAAAGAGGCCTTGCCTGAATCAACGGTTCGAATAGTAGGGCCAGAGGATATGACGCTCAGCTATTCAGCTGCTGCCCTCCATGACGGGGCATTGCGTCTGGCTTCCAGCGGTTCACCCTTGGGGAAAACCTGCACCTGGACCGGTGGTATGAAAATACAACATAGTGGTACTTACCTTATCACCATTGACAGTTCGACCTTTAATCCCAAATCAAAAGAACCCATGGTGCTTGAAGTGCGTGCCATGGATCGCGCCGTGGATGGTCGTCTGTTGCAGGATACGTTACGCGTACTCAAAGAAATAGAAGTTACGTCTGAATCGCCGCAATCGATCACGTTTGAGGCCGACCTTTACAAAGGCCAGATCCTGGTTTTGGGTTGGCTGAATGCGGAGTTGAAACTGAATGGCAAACTGTTGAGCCTGCTCATGCGCAACTCGTTTGAAAGGGATAAACGCTTTTTAGCCGCCTGGCAAGCTGCCGCGTTCCCAAACGGTTTTGACAAAGCAAGCAGGGGGTCGGGCATGCGCGGTCAAAACGGCTGGGAACTTGTAAAACGCCATTTGAACGATCCTAATCTTGATTTAAGTACTGCCCAAATGGACTCGAAGGGAACCCAAAAGCTTCTGAAAATTTTTGGCGGCCATGCGGACACCAGTCCTTATGCGGAAGCTTTGGCTCATTATTACTTTGAAAAAGGTCCTTCCCTTGAAATTCACAAAATCAAGGTTAAAGGGCCGTTGAAGCCAGTGCCGGGCCCGGACGAAAAACGCCAAATTCAATTGCAGGTTAATGTTGCTGGATTTGAAAAATCGCATCTCTCCAATCTAGCGTATGCAGAGAAAATGCTGGCGAATTTCCTGCCGCGGGCGTTTCGGCGTCCTGTTGATCAACATACGCTGGACAGTTTCCTTCAGATCGCCAGAGAATATTGGGCCACGGGGCATTCATTTGATGAGGGGATGCACTTGCTTATTCGCAATATCTTGATTTCTCCACGGTTTCTTTACAGGGCCGTCCATCCAGGTCCATTTGATGATTACGATCTGGCCACTCGGCTGTCTTACTTTTTGACTCAGGGCCCCCCCGATGAAACTCTCATTGACCTGGCCAGACGCGGCCGTCTATCTGCCGTTCATCCGTCCAAAGCGGATCCTTCGAAAATGGAATACTGGGTTTTGCGGCGAGAAGCCAAACGTCTAATGCCGACAAGCCATTCGGCCCCCATGGTGCAAAGCTTTACAAGCCAGTGGCTGGACACCAATCTCCTGGCCGGGATTATGCCAAGTGCTGAATTCAATTTTACTCCTGAGGAAATCAGTTTGGCGAAAAGTGAAGTGGAACGGTTCTTTACAGAGATACTTAATAAGAACCTTCCGATGACAGATTTCATCGATCCTGATTTCATGTTTACCTCCAAAGCTTTTGCCAATAAAAACTACAATCGGGGGGGCAAGCTACCCACAAGATTTTGGCGTGAAGCCTTGAAGGTAGAACGATTGTCCATTGAACGAGGAAGTCGTTACGGCGGCCTTCTCGGACAATCAGCCATCATGATGGCCACTGCCAATGGTGTGGACACCCAGCCCGTTATACGCGGGGTATGGGTTCTGGAAAATATTCTGGGCACTCCGCCTCCCGAAGCGCCCAAAGATGTTCCCGCGCTCACACCCGAGACTCGAAGCGCCACAACACCTCGTGACCTTCTGGCCAGGCACACCGCGGATGCTGCCTGTGCGACATGCCACCGACGGATTGATCCGATTGGCTTGATGCTTGAAAACTTTGGCCCTGTTGGTAACTGGCGCGAAACATGGCCTGAATCGGGGAAGGCAATCGACCCCAGCAGCGTACTCCCTGACGGTACGCAAATCGATGACGTCATCGATTTTAAATCCTGGGTTGTCGATCACATTGATCTGTTTTCTAATTGCCTTGCTCAAAAGTTGATGACTTATGCCACTGGACGCGTTCTCAACCATTCCGAAAAGCATGAGATCGAATCGATTGTGAAAGCGAATCACTCTAAAGGCAATGGTTTCAAGGATCTGGTTGTAGACCTGATCGCAACTAAAACCTTTCAAACAAAATAACCAGCCCGCTTAATGCCAAAAGGTTCATTGCGACAACGGTTGGGAGTTAATTTAGTCTTCGCTGAAGAAGGAAGACGTCAGATCGAATACACTATTGTGCGAATGATTGATGAATCGTCAAACTGCGAGAGGGTAGATGCCGCAGGCATGACGCGTGTCAAACAGATTTTCATTGACCATAGGTGTTATTCAATGCGTTCCGGAATTCTATGGACCATGATCCTGCTTGCCGCAGGCTCGGCCTGGGCTGCCGATCCGTCTATGGAACGTAAGCGGCTCGATTTCTTCGAAACAAAGATTCGTCCCATCCTCGTCGAGCATTGTTATGAATGTCATGCCGCTGATTCCAGGAAGTTAAGGGGAGGCTTGCTCGTCGACTCACGCCAGGGATTGCTGGAAGGTGGCGAATCGGGACCGGCTGTTGTACCGGGCGATCTGGAAGAAAGCCTGCTGATTTCCGCTCTGAAGCACGATGGCTTCGAGATGCCTCCCCAGGGGAAGCTGGCCTCAGAGATTGTTGCTGATTTCGAGAAATGGATTCAAGACGGAGCGATTGATCCCCGTCGCGATACCAACCCGGTTGCCAGGCCGAAGGCCATCGATATTGAATCCGGGCGGAAGCACTGGGCTTATCATCCACTCAAAGCACCAACCATCCCCACGACCAGGAACACAGCCTGGCCGCACAACGACATCGATCGCTTTATCCTCGCCAGACTGGAGGCGGCAAGGCTGCAACCGGATCCCGACGCGAAAACGATTGTCTTAGTGCGTCGGCTCTACTTCGACCTCATCGGTCTGCCTCCTGCGCCGGAGCAGATTGTCCAGTTTGTCAACGACAAGTCACCCGGGGCGTATGAGAATCTCGTTGACCGGTTGATGAAATCACCACGCTTCGGTGAACGTTGGGGACGCCACTGGCTTGATGTGTCGCGTTTCGCGGAATCGATGTCATTGCGCGGAGTTTTACTCAAACATGCCTGGCGTTATCGCGACTACGTGATTGATGCGTTCAATGACGATCTACCCTTCGATCAGTTTATCACGCAGCAACTGGCAGGCGATTTACTGGAGGCATCATCAGTTGAGGTGCGGCGGCAGAATCTCATCGCTACGACGTTTCTGATGATGGGTGACACTCTGCTCGAGAACCAGAACAAGAGCCAACTCGACATGGATTTTGTCGATGAACAGCTCGACGTCATAGGAAGGGGTCTGTTGGCGCAAACGATCACCTGCGCACGTTGTCACGACCACAAGTTCGACCCCATCCCTACCCGCGATTACTACGCGATGGCAGGCATTCTCAAAAATGTTCAGGGGTTGAAGCACTCGAATGTCTCCGGTTTCATGGAAGTCCCCTTGCCAATCTCGGACGCGGCGAAGCGAGAATCGGAACTTCGCAATTTGTCGGTCACCAGACTGCAAAGGGAAATCAACACGCTGAAAGCGACGTTGGAGCCGCAATCACCAACGACTTTTCCGATAGTTGTCGCCGCGTCTTCGTTTCCGGGCATTGTCGTGGATGATGACGATGTAAAGACGGTGGGCGCGTGGACGCACTCGGTGCATTCCAAGCACTACATTGGCAAACGCTACATTCACGATGCCAACAAGGGGAAAGGAGCCAAGACGCTTTCCTTCATTCCGAAACTGCCGGGTGATGGGGAATACGAAGTACGCTTCGCCTATTCGCATGGAGGCGGCCGTGCGACCAACGTTCCAGTGACAGTGTTCAGCGCCGCGGGTAAGCAGACAATCATCGTCGATATGAGCAAGGCGCCACCGCTTGCAGGACGCTTTCTTTCACTTGGCACGTATCGCTTCGAAGCGGACGAGCAGAGCCTTGTCCTGATTTCGAACGAAGGGACGAACGGGGTTCTAACAGCCGATGCCGTTCAGTTTCTACGTGTCGACGAAGACAGCACAGTGACAACCAGCCCGGCGTCACAAGCGGAGAAGGAACTTTCCGCAGGCGAACGACAGGCCCTCAAGAAAAGCATGACGAAACTGACGGCGGATTTGGCTGCACTCGGGAAACAAAACCCCGCTCGCGAGATGGTCAACTCAGCAGTCGAGAAAAAGAAGCCGACGGATTTGAAGATTCATATTCGTGGCAGCATCGATAATCTGGGCGTCATTGCCCCACGCGGCGTGCTGCAGGTCGCCAACTACGGACTAGCACCTGAGATGCCCACCAGCAGCAGCGGGCGTCTGCAACTCGCCAATTGGATCGTCGATCCAGAGAACCCGCTAACGTCACGCGTGATGGTGAATCGAGTGTGGCACTGGCTGTTCGGTGCAGGACTGGTTCGCACCGTCGATAACTTCGGCACAACGGGTGAATCGCCATCGCATCCCGAGCTGCTCGATCATCTGGCCCTGCAGTTCGTTCAACAAGGTTGGTCTGTGAAGAAGCTGATCCGGACAATTGTGCTATCGAGAACCTATCGCCTCTCGGCCGCGTCGGGTGAGCAACAGGAAGACCCAGAGAATCGACTGTTGACGCACATGAATCGTCGTCGCCTGGACGCTGAGTCGCTCCGAGACGCGATGCTGTCCGTAGGTGGTACGCTGGAATTCGAGATGGGCGGAGCGACTTTCCCCGCTAATCTTAAAACGGACGTCGGCTTTCAGTTCCAGTCGCCACGACGCAGTGTTTACGTACCCGTATTTCGTTGTAGTTTACCCGAACTTTTTGAAGTGTTCGATTTTGCCAATCCAAGTATGGTGACCGGTCGCCGCGACGTCAGTACCGTTGCTCCGCAAGCACTGTACATGATGAATCACACGTTCGTTCACACACAGGGCAGGCTCACCGCAGAACGTCTTCTGAGCAACTCGCAACTGACAACGACGAATCGCATTGATCACGCCTATCTGCTGATCCTCGGTCGCCATGCGACGGAGGCAGAGGTGTCGCTAAGCCAACAGTTTCTGGAGTCGATCACCGATACGACTAAAAAACGTCAGGGCGACGCCTGGACCCAGATGGTACAAGCAATGTTTTCGACCATCGAATTCCGCTACATCCGCTAGTCAAGGTTCGTTCGCATGAATCCAATCAATAATTGCCTGACACGACGAGCCGCACTTCAGCAGGCCGGATGCGGTTTCGGCAGTCTGGCTTTGGCCGGATTATGTGCTGACTCAGTTCAAGCGGCGAATCCGAGCGCAGCCAAAGAGCCGCATCTTCGCCCGAGAGCGAAGCGGATTATCTTCCTGTTTATGCAAGGCGGTCCGAGTCACATCGACACCTACGATTATAAGCCAACGTTATACAAAAATGACGGCAAAAAAATGCCGTTCGACGACGCCCGCACGATTGCCAACAAGGGGAAACGTGGCACTTCCGAACGTGTCATGAAACCCATGTGGAAGTACCGGCACTATGGAGAATCGGGACGAATGACTTCTGATTTGTTTCGCGAAACAGCAAAGCATTCAGATGATCTTACCTTCATCCATTCGATGCATACCGAGGGGGTCGCACACGGACCGGCAACGCTGTTTCTGCATTGTGGTTCGACCAGTTTTATACGACCGTCATTAGGATCCTGGGTCAACTATGGCCTTGGTTCTGAGAATGAAAACCTGCCGGGATTCATTTCCCTGGGTCCGATATCCTCATCTGGTGGAGCTCGTAATTACGGCAGTGCATTTCTTCCTGCGGCACATCAAGGCACCGCCATTGGTAAAGGTGGAAAGTTTGACAAGAACGCGACGATCAAGAACCTGGGTAATGCGAATTTGTCCATTAGCGAGCAACGACGACAACTGGAGTTCCTGCAGCGACTCAACGCAGAGCAAGTAAAAAACGCAAGTAAAGACTCTGAATTAGAAGCACTTATCAGTTCCTACGAGTTGGCTTGGCGGATGCAGAACAATGCTCCCGGGGTGCTCGACCTGAGCGAAGAGACGCAGGGAACAATGGCCATGTATGGTATTGGTGAAAAGGCAACGGATAATTTCGGTCGGCAGTGCTTGATGGCACGCCGACTATGTGAGAATGGAGTACGCTTTGTTCAGGTCACCTCTGGCGATGCCGGAGGTGCTTCTAATTGGGATCAGCATTCGAAGTTGCCGCAACACGGACCGCAGGCAAAGGCGGTTGACAAGCCAATTGCTGGCCTGCTGCAGGATCTTAAGCAGCGAGGGTTGCTGGAGGATACGATCGTCTGGTTCAGCGGTGAATTCGGTCGCGCGCCGTACGCACAGAATAATGGCACCGGCCGCGATCATAATGCAGGAGGATTTACGACCTGGCTGGCAGGCGGTTGCCTGAAATCCGGTTTCGCCTACGGTGCCACGGATGAGTTCGGGCACAAAGCGGTCGAGAACAAGGTTCACATGCATGATCTGCACGCCACGTTGCTGCACCTGCTGGGACTCGATCACGAGCAACTGACTTATCGATATGCAGGACGAGACTTCCGTCTGACCGACGTGCACGGGTCGGTGGTCAAAGCCATCATGACGTAGCTGGAGCAAACGCTCAGTTCGGGATGAACAACCTGCAGCGAAGGCATCATGGCAAGGATCACAACCACGGTCGTCCAGGTTGAAGGCGATCTGGTGTCAGTCAGCTTCGCGGGAGCAACTCGGGCCTCAATCGAAGGCTCTAAGAAGATTGGCTAAGCAGCCGATGCTGCTGGGACGCGTGAAGTACAGCTTCAAGGACCAGAAATCCGTATCCTTTCAGTTGGGATGCGATGGGGGCTGGGTAACTGTAACCAACGCCACAATCCGGATCCCGTAGGACCAAAAGACTCAGTCGAACTCAAAGTACCGATTTTCGCACGACATCCGGTACGCCGGATTTCCCATCACAGCCCCTTGATTTCAACTGTCGTCGCCGGAAACTGGCTGATTTCCGG
>CALGTK010000342.1 GCA_937904325.1 uncultured Planctomyces sp. | reverse complement strand
TTGGAGTCGGATAAGCTGTCACAGATTTTCACGTTGTTGCGGGTGGCCGCCGCGGAAGTCCGGGCGTGGCGGATTTTGGCCACCATCAGGCTTTCCCTGATGTTCCGCCATAATCGTCCTGATTTCATTTACCGCCTGCTGCTGAGGACGCGTTTTAGAATACGCATGCACTAAGAGTGAGCAGCGTTGGCATAGTTGATTGTGAGCTGGTCGCGACGCCGGTAGTTTTCGCCCCGCGCCAGTAGAAGGCCTTGGTGGCCCCTAAGCCGACTTACCCAAACACTTGCCGTTAAGACTGAGTTTCCAATGCACAACACTGAGATCGCAAGTCTGTTTGACGAATTGGCCGATCTGCTCGAACTTCAAGGTGCGAACGCTTTTCGTCTTCGAGCCTATCGAAACGCCTCTCGAACAATCGGCAGCTTGCCGGAAGCGATTTCTGACTTGGCGCAGGGTGGGCCGAAGGCTCTGCAATCAATCCAGGGAATCGGCAAGGACCTTTCCGAAAAGTTGATGACCGTCGTTGAATCCGGCGAACTCCCTCAGCTTGAAGAGCTGCGAGAGCAGATTCCGACTGGTGTTGTCATGATGCTTAGGATTCCAGGGATTGGTCCGAAAAAAGTCGCGACAATCTTCAACGAGTTGGGTGTCACAACGCTCGAGCAGCTTCGCGAAGCGGCGGAACAGGGACAGGTTGCCAGGTTAAAGGGCTTCGGTGCCAAGACCGCAAGCGCGATCCTGGAAGGGCTTGATCAGGTCGAGCAGTCCGCGCAGCGAGTTTATCATGCTGATGCCAGACCGATTGTTGAGCAGATTGTCGAGGCACTCTCTGAGCTGGACGAAGTGACGCAGGTCAGCGTCGCAGGAAGCTTTCGACGCTGCCGCGAAACGATTGGCGACCTCGACGTACTCGCCACGGCAACCGATTCAGAGGTGGTCATGGACACGCTTGCCAACCACCCGCTCGTTGAAAAGGTGCTCGCGCGAGGTGACACGAAACAGCGAGTTCGACTCAGTCCGCTTTTCGACGGTGTTAAAAAACTGGAACTCGACTTGCGCGTTGTTCCGGACGAATCTTACGGTGCGGCAATGCAGTATTTCACGGGCTCAAAAGAGCACAATATCGTTATTCGCAAACGAGCCGTCGATCAGGGTTTGAAAGTCAACGAGTACGGTGTCTATCGCGGTGACGAGTACGTTGCGGGAAGCTCAGAGGAAGAGGTCTACGCTACCTTGGGGCTGCCATTTATCGCGCCCGAACTTCGGGAAGATCGTCGTGAGTTTGGCTTTGCTGATGCCGGTACTTTGCCGGAACTCGTCACTGTCGACGACATCCAGGGCGACCTCCACATGCACACGACGGCGACTGATGGACAAGCCACGATTCTTGAAATGGTCGAAGCCGCAAAGGCACGAGGCCTGAAGTACATCGCGATCACCGACCACTCAAAGCGGGTCACAATGGCTAATGGTCTGGATGCTGACCGCCTGCGGGTTCACTGGAAAAATATCGACGAGGCTCGAGGAAAGATTTCCGGCATCGAAATTCTTTGTGGGATCGAGTGTGATATTCTGGAAGACGCGACGATGGACCTTCCAGATGATGTTCTTGCTGAAGCTGACTGGGTCGTAGCCGTTTTGCACTATGGCCTGAAGCAGCCTCGTGATCAGATCAATAAACGATTGCTGACTGCGATCACGAATCCGAATGTCTCGGCGATTGGCCACCCGAGCGGACGAGTGATCGGAAAGCGGCCGGGAGCTGAAATTAGCTTTCCTGAGGTGTTCCAGGCGGCCGCTGATCACGGTTGCATGATGGAAATCAATGCCCACCGTAGCCGATTGGACCTCGATGACGTTCACGCCGCCGCTGCAAAAGACTTCGGGATCCCCATCGTTATCAGCACCGACGCACACAACGTCCACGGATTTGCGGAACTGCCGAACGGAATCAATCAAGCTCGGCGAGCAGGCTTAACCGCTGACGACGTCGCCAACACCCGCTCGGTCGGTGACTTCCGCAAAATGATCCGTTGAGCAATCTGCGGTTGGCCAATCACGTGCGTGCGGTGGAAATGCGCACACAGCTTTTGCGCAAAAAAACAGGTCAGGAAGCGCAACTTCCTGACCTGTTTATATTTATCGATTGTTCCCGGAGCTCAATTGGTGCAAGCTGGAATCGCTATGCCAGCTTCTTGTTGCACGTTTTGCAGCGGACGCGTCGGCGAACAACTTTTCCACATTTCGGGCAGCGGGCGGTTGATCGTGCTTTGTGAAGTTTTGTACGCGGTCTCTGAACCATGATACACCTGTGTCAGCAATGTTTAGGTTGATTTATTGTCTCAGCCATTTTTGTGATTGAAAAGTTGGGAACGTGAAAATTTACCGCCGCGGGACGACGCTCGCAACCCATGCTTGTTCGCGTTTGAGTCGACCGACTTGAGGCTTACGGCGTGAATGAAGTTGGAAAAACGCGTCTGAAAAATAGAAAAGCCCTCGGGTGAAATTCACCGGAGGGCTCTGGGTTGTGTAACAGCAATCAAAAGACGACCTGCCGAGCCAACAACTAATCTTCTTCTAACTCACCATCTGGTCCGTGATCGACACAGTCTTCGTTGTGCCAGAGAGGGAGCCCTGCGGCGTAACGGGCAGCGAGCATGCAAACTTTTTCTTCCGAACCCGGTTTGGCCACGGTAGCCGTCTGCGGGTCCACGTGTGGTCCCTCGAGATCGATCCCGGGGTACTCCTCAAGCATGCTGAAACCGTCGTCATTCAAGTCAAAGTTGTCCATTTTTACGTCCACATCAGCTAACGACATCGGAATTTACTCCTGCTCTGTAGAGGGAACCAAAGCGGGGTAGTCAGGTGATAAAACAAGGAACGACCACGTTCCAAGTCAGCAATATCAGGAAACTTAAAGTTCAAAAACTCACTTAATCAGAAACCGCGTTTACAATAAAAGCGCACATTGACTTCGCAGAAAAGCCAGATTAAGGAGCAAAGCAAAGGGTTTCGTCATGGGTGCCAATGACATCCAAACGAAGGCAGAGGAGGGACTCGTGGGGGATTAACTACGCCAAACACAACTCCAACAGCGTTTGATGCAACGATGAAACCGAAACTGCTGAGCGAGTTGGTGAGCGTGAAAAGGAGCATTGATCAGGTGGGTTACAGGCCAAATTTTCAGCTCAATCGTTTGTGAAGTCAATAAAAATCTCTGCTTTCTATCTGACAAAGCTGACAAAGTTATCAATCGGCTCGGACTTTCGTTTCTTGCCGCTCGTTTTTTCGCTGCTGAGAGTTAGGAATTGTTCACGCTCAGCCAGATCGCGATGGCCGGGAAACCTTGTATCGCTTGAGTTTGCGATCCAGTGTCGACCGTTCGATTCCCAGAATCTGAGCCGCCATCGACTTATTCCAGTTTGTTCGCTCTAAAGTGCTGAGAATGTGCTCCCGCTCCAACCGATCGAGCGAGATGTCTCTGTTGTTATGTTTGGATGCTTCTCCAGTTGCCGCGGCAGCTTTCGATGACGTTGTCCGAGTCGAAAGCTGGATGTCGGAAGGTTCGATCGTGGAGTTGCGAGCTAAAATGACCGCTCGCTCGATTGTGTTCTGCAGTTCCCGGATGTTGCCGGGCCACTGATAATCCATTAGTTGTTTGATCGCTGCATCAGAAAACTCCTGAACGCGGCTGCTCGTCTTCGCCGTAAACTTCTGCAGAAAGTAATGCGCGAGAACTGGGATATCTGACGCGTGATCTCTCAGAGCGGGTACGGCAATCTCCATCACGAACAGCCGAAAAAACAGATCCTGCCGGAACGTCTTTTCCTCAATGGCTTGCTCGAGATCTCGATTGGTGGCGGCAACGACTCTGACATCGACCGTGATCGGACTTCCGCCGCCGACACGTTCAAACGGGTGACCTTCCAGAACCCGGAGAAACTTCGCCTGGATAGGAAGGCTCATTTCGCCGACTTCGTCGAGGAACAACGTGCCCCGGTCGGCCTGCTCGAACTTACCAATCTTTCGACCGGCTGCCCCGGTGAATGAACCTTTTTCGTGACCGAAAAGTTCACTTTCAAGCAGGGTCTCAGATAGAGCGGCGCAGTTCATACAGACAAAGGGGCCGCTGCGTCTGTCACTACTGAAGTGAATTGCCCGAGCGACAAGTTCTTTGCCAACGCCACTTTCGCCCCGAATCAACGCCGTCGCATCTGTCGGAGCAACCCTTGCAATCGTGTCCTTCAGCGATTCCATGGCCGGGCTGTCACCGACAAGATCACTTTCGATAGCAAGTTGATGCCGCAGTGTTTTCGCTTCGTCCTTGGCTTTGGCAAGCCCATCCTGAAGGTGCAGCTTCTCCTTAAGATGTTCCAGCGCCACAGCAAACTGATCAGCGACGGCCAGCGTGTAGTCCAGGTCGTCGAGTTCCAGGTTGCTGCCACCCTGCGTCGTGTAAAGATGGATCAGCCCGTAGATCGCATCCTTTGTTCTGATCGGGGCACAAATCACGCTGTAAGCCTGAAGTTTATGCAGGCTCGCTTTGTCGGTGAGCCGGCTGTCTTCTTTGATGTCCCGCGCGAGAACCGCTTCCCAGTCATTCAACACGATGGTCGACAGCGAGTTCGACAGTTTCTCGTACGTCTCGTCGCCAGTTGTTCGGTAGGCGGCGATTTGAAGCTGCGATGGTTCGGGACGTTCGACACTCTTCGGTAGAAGTAGCACCGCTCCGATGCTCACGTTGCCGTCAGCGAAAAATCCTTCAAGAACGATCTCCGACAGCTCTTTGATGTTCCGTGTTGAACCCATTTCCAGAGCCAATCGGTACATCTTCGCCAGTTCCTGACTGGCACGATCACGACCGATGGCGTCCGCACCACCGCCCGAGTGGTATCGGGTTTTGTGCCTTCGAAAGACGATTTCGGGCTCGGGAATTCCGCGTGGAGCAGCCGAAAGTCCGTCGCAAGTTTCCGTTCCGCTATCGAGGGAAACGTCGCTGTCTGGTGGGCGAGTGATGTCCGGAGTGAAGACGAGGCTGCATTCGCCGATTTCAATTTGATCGCCGTCACTTAAAGGCCAATCGTCGGTAACGCGGCATCCTTCGATCAACGTTCCGTTGCGACTTCCCAGGTCCCGCAGCAGCCATCCGCCGTCAGCCTGATAGATTTCACAGTGGTGCCGACTGCAAATATCGTCGGGAACTACGACGCGGTTCGTGGGCGCACGGCCAATCGTCGTGACCTGTCCGGGAGCAAGGCGAAACACATTTCGCCACTTCAACGCATCCCGAAGAATCAGGTACACCGACTGGTCCGAAACGGAATCCGTGTTGGCCCGTTCGAACGCCATAGGTGGAAGTTATCCTTAATGCAAAATTAAAAGTCCGACCGCGTCAACTTATCCTCAGTGACACCCTGGAACGAATAGTGTTTCCTGGAGTTCTCTTTGGACGGTGATTCTCAAGCTACACTGCCAGCACATCTTAACCATCGCCGCTCGATAAGCCTGAGAGTTAATGCCATCGGATCAGCATAAACAAGCTTGATTCGAGCTGGCAATGTATTTCAGGCTGCCACGCTACTGATACCGAGTTCGTCAGCCAGCAACCTTGATATCTTCGCCAATGCGGACAACCTGACAGAACAATCAGACTCAAGCGGACAAGAAACACGTTGAGTGTCGCGGAAAATCGTTTTAGGCTGAATTGTTGTACCGAACCCAATATGAGCGATCATTCGACCCACAGACGTCGAATCAAAAACTCAGCGGATCGAGAGTTTTCCAGTTCGAAATTTGCTAACTGCCACTCAAACTGCACCATATTAATCCCCAGAGGCTTACAAATGAGAGTTCCTCGCCATCCAAATCTGACTCGCCGAACAGCTCTTCAGGTTGGCGGGGTCGGCCTGCTGGGATTTGGCTCGAACCATCTTGCCGCCTTGCGAGCCGCTGACTCAGCGACGCCTTTACCTTCGCAGTCACAACAGCGTTCAGTAATCTATATATTCCTGTCCGGGGGACTCGGTCAGCATGACAGTTTCGATATGAAACCGGACGCGCCCGACAGCATTCGCGGCGAGTTTCTGCCCGTGTCAACGCAAACTCCCGGCCTGCAAATCTGTGAGCACATGCCAGAGCTGGCCAAACGCAGCGACAAGTGGTCAATCGTGCGTTCGCTGACGCACCCTTACAACGAGCATTCGCAGGGGCACATGGTGATGCTATCAGGGCGGACGCCCATGCCTCCAACGTTTAATGCAAGCAAACCTAAACCCGAAGACTGGCCAGCCATCACGGCCATCGCTGGCGACCACTTTCCGACGACGAATAATCTTCCGCCGTCTGTCGTTCTGCCGGAACGTTTGATTCATCGGACCGGGCGAGTGATCCCCGGTCAGTTTGCCGGGCAAATGGGTCAGCGCCGGGATCCGTGGTTCGTCGATGCAGCGCCGTTCAACGGCACAACCTACGGAGCGTTTCCCGAATACGAATTTCACCATGCTCGCGGAACCGAGAATGTAAAGTCGCTGAAGTTTCAGGCACCGAGTCTCGATCTGCCCGAAGGCTTCACGCAGCCACGAATCGCGAAACGCTTTAGTCTGATGAACGAAGTCGAACAGCAGCGCCGAGAACTCGACCGTTTCGCATCGACGCAGCAGTTCGACAAGTTTCGCCAGGGAGCAATCTCGCTGCTCACCGACAACAAAGTGCGACGCGCTTTCGATGTCGTGAAGGCGGACGAAACAATCCTTGACCGTTACGGCCGAAATTCTTTCGGCTGGTCACTACTGATGGCACGGCGTCTGGTCGAAGCCGGCGTCAACATGGTTCAGGTCAACCTTGGAAATAACGAATCCTGGGATACGCATGGCAATGCGTTTCCGAATCTGAAGGATAAACTCCTTCCGCCGATGGACCGATCCGTCGCGGCGCTGCTGGATGACCTTGGCAATTCCGGGCTGCTGGATTCAACACTGGTTGTGATGGCTGGGGAGTTCGGACGAACACCGAAGATCACCGGACTGCCAAACCATTACAAACTCCCCGGCCGAGATCATTGGGGAGCCGTGCAGTCGGTCTTCTTCGCCGGTGGTGGTGTCCAGGGCGGGCGAGTCATCGGCTCGTCAGACAAAATCGGCGGTTACCCCGTCGCCGATCCGCAAAAACCTGAGAACATGGCAGCAACAATCTACGAGTCTCTGGGAATTCCCCGCACGGCCGCGTGGAAAGACGATTTCAACCGTCCCTACCACATCTATCATGGCGAACCGATTTCCGGACTGACATAGAGTTCTGCAGTGATTGCCGTCTTGCCCGCCATTCGAAAGCCAGTTTCCGACTCTTCCGGACTCGAATTGCCGTTATTTCGCCAGGTCGCCTATCATGACCGTGTTATGACC
>CALGTK010000341.1 GCA_937904325.1 uncultured Planctomyces sp. | reverse complement strand
TTTTCAGTCCGGAATGATGCCGTCATCCCGGATTCGGCAATTCGATCGGTTCGTCGGCATGGCGGGCCGTTTCGTCGTGGTTTCCCTGCCATTCCAGCCGCACGATTCAACTTCAGAATCTGATTGCAAGCGGCTACCGGAATTGCTTCAATCTCACTCAATCGTACGAAAAAAACGAATTAAATCATTCGCAGACCTGATGGACGGACTTTTTTCGGTTAATCCGTACGTACCTCAGTCCAGATGCAATCAGCGTCAACTCGCTTGACTGATACCTGTCAGAGATTCCGCATCCATATCCGACTGATATCAGGTTCCGTTCCCTGCGTCTGGCCGAGATCTCATTCGCAAGATTGGTCAGCTACGCCAGTATTGCCAGGGACCGTTCCGTACAGGCACGCGGTTGAGTGTCTCACGGTGGGTTGGGCATAAAGCGGTCCATCAGAGTGACGAAGCGAGGGTTACACCCGATGACGGCTGCAACTTCGCTGTCTCCGTTGCACGCTCTGGTCGCGCAGACCGAACGCATGAAGCGAATCGCGGTTGGATCACTTTGACTGCGCATCGGGCGAGAATTCCAGCGAGCGTGCGACTCAGATTGTTCGCTGCTTCAGATGACCTCACTAGAGCGAAGTTTCGCCCCATCAAACAATTCAGCGCAGTATCAGGCCTCCGCGTGTCTGGAAGACACCCTGACACGTCCTGTTACGTCCGAAGTAGAAGCTCAATATTGGTCAATTTTCGTCGATCCCTCGGCGAGGTTTAACGGGGCCTGGCTTCATCGTCCCCGATTTGTGAGGACTCAGTCTGTTGGCATGTCGCCGTCGACTTACGCCGAAGACTCAGACGGAAACCAGCTAAGTTGGCGAACCACTCCCATTAGAAACGTTACATCAGCTAGTGTTGATGTATCGACTGGTGAGCTGCTTTGTCCGAGATGCTCCTTCGGCGTTGCAGGTCTGCTCGGTCGCGGAGCCGCGCGGCACAGTTACGCCCTCTTCTGCGAGCTGTGTTCGGAGTCAGCAGTCGGCAATTCTTCGATCTTCTTGACGTGACGGCTGACACAAGAGATAGTTTATATGTTAACTAATAACGCCAGTTTACCCATGGAGACCTGATATGAGGCGTTCTGTCAGCATTTGCGCGGCCGCATCGATTTACCTGTCGCTTGCCACAGTCCGGGGCGTGGCTGCGGAGCCGAATGCGGTTCCGCAAACATCAGCACTGGAGATTCGCGTTGTTTTTGACAACACTTCCGCTCGACCAGACCTGCGACGCTCGTGGGGGTTTTCCGCAGTCGTCGACTTCCGTGGGCGCCGGATTCTATGCGATGCCGGCAGCGATCCGGTCCTGTTGCTTGAACACCTGGACCTCATACAGATCGACCCCAAGTCGATCGAGCATGCGGTGATCTCGCACCAGCACGGCGATCACTTGCGCGGCGTGTATTGGGTGTTCGAGAAGAATCCAAATATGAGCGTCCATTTCCTCGACTGTTTTCCCGAAGAGCCTTTTCGCCGGGCGGCCGCAGTCAACATGAAACCGCATCGCGTCACAGGGCCGTTTGAAGTCGTCCCGGGCATCTATTCAACGAGCATCATTGACGGCTGCCCGCCTGAGCAGTCGCTGGCAATCGAAACTTCTCAGGGCCTGGTGATGCTCGTCGGTTGTTCGCACCCGGGCGTTGTCAAACTGGTCGAGACCGCGCAAATGCAGCGAACGAAGGTTCGATTCGTCTGTTGCTCGGAGACTTTCACATGATGAGAAAACAACCCGATCAGATTAAGGCGGCGATTAACCGTCTCCAGGACCTGAAAGTCGACACGGTGATGCCGGCACATTGTTCCGGTGCCCCGGCGAAAGAAATGTTCCAGTCTCTGTATGGCAAGCAGTTTCACGCAGCGGGCGTGGGACGCCTGATCGTGCTCGACCAGGGCCGGCTTACTGTCAGTACACTTCCGGTGAAACCTGATCACGACTCCGAATGAGCAAAGAATCAAAAACTTGGGATCTGGCGGACGAATTCCCCGACACTCCGGCGCGACGAGCCGTCGTGTCGGTTGTGCGCGGGTTCGGTGCGATCGCTCGCCGGATGAGTCCGCACTACGCCCGGTTCGGTTTGACTCCGCCTCAGTTTCAAATGTTAACTGTCCTCAATCGCCTGAGTGGTGAGCAGGTGACTCAACGCCGCCTGGGTCGGGAGCTGTACGTCTCGTTCCCCAACGTCACGGTCATGCTGTCGAGGCTGGAGCAGGCCAACCTGATCGAACGGAAAATCAACGTCGTCGACCGCCGGGAACGGTTTGTCAGCATCACTCGTAAGGGTCGTTCGCTGCTGAGGAAAGTCTGGAAAGAACAGCCTGCTCAATTGGAGTGCGTGATGACTGGCCTCGACGACTCCGAGCGTCGGCAACTTGCCAGGCTGATGAACAAGATGCTCGCGAGTCATACCCGGCCGTCGAACGAAGAAGTATGAACAATCCATTCTCAGTCCAACGAACGGAATTCGAATCCCCGCATTCCGTTCAGTCAGGAGACAACACTATGTATTCGCCCAGACGCTCATGCCATCGACGTATCTACAGGCTGCACTCGACTGTTGCATTGGGAGTGTTGACCGTCCTCATTGCTGCCGCATCTCATGCGGCAGCCGCCACGATTCGAGTTCCGCAGGACCACAATACGATTCAGGCCGGAATCGACGCCGCCAGCTCAGGCGATGTGGTTGTCGTTGACGCGGGAACCTACAAGGAACGCATTCACTTGAAGCCGGGAATCACGGTCCGGAGCACCGGCGACGACCGGAAAGGCAAGCTCGGCCTGCAGCGCGCTGAAACAACCATCATTGACGGCAACGTTGCAGGCGCGACAGCCCCGGGCGTGACGATGGACGAGGACGCGACGCTTGACGGATTCAGCGTAACGGGGATAGGCCAGTACGACGAGGAACGCTGGAAGAAACACCACGCCACGCAGGGGGAAGAGCAGGCGAAGGAACCGATCGGAGCGCCGGGCACAGCTGGAATCGCCGTTCTGGGAGTCACGCGTTGCACGGTGACCAACAACATCGTGCATCACATTGGCTACACGGGCATCGGAATCACAGGGGCGAAAGGC
The DNA here is from genome assembly GCA_937904325.1 of uncultured Planctomyces sp. GTDB lineage: Bacteria > Planctomycetota > Planctomycetia > Planctomycetales > Planctomycetaceae > JABMPE01. The sequence continues at coordinate 4,284 of CALGTK010000341.1, read as the reverse complement.
AAGCATGTCTCGCCGCACATCTTTCGCAACGTGACCTACCGGAATATGGGCGGCGGAATCGGGTCCATGCGGGGCTCGACGGCGATTATCGAAGAGAACATCTGCTTCGAGAACTTCTATGCCGGCATTGGACACGAAGACGCGAACCCGCTGGTTATCAACAATACGTGCTACAAAAATGTGCGGGCCGGAATCGGCATCAGTGAGGGAGCCTGTCCGACCGTTCGCGGCAACAAGTGCTACCACAACCGTCGCGCCGGAATCGGAGTCCGTACCGAAGCGACGACATCGCCCATCGTTGAAGACAACGACTGCTACGAGAACGACATGGCCGGGATTGGAGCCCGCGAAGACGCGACTCCCATCATTCGCCACAACCGGTGTTACAAAAATGCGATGGCAGGCATCGGCTGCCGAACGAAGGCTTGCCCGCTCATTGAGCACAACGAATGTTACGAGAACGGAATGGCGGGCATCGGCTGTCGCACAGAAGCAGAGCCGGTGATTCGCCACAATCGTTGTCATGACAATGAAATGGCAGGGATCGGTTCTCAGCTTGGTGCCCGTCCAGTGATCGTCAGCAACGAGTGCTTTGGCAACCTGATGGCGGGGGTTGGCACGGAGACCGAAGCCGTCGCCGTGATCCGCGGCAACAAGTGTTACAACAACCTGATGGCAGGCATCGGCTCACGCACAGGTGCTCGGCCAATCATTGAAGGCAATTTCTGTTACGACAACGTGCTGGCCGGCATCGGCTCTGAGGACGGATCAATTCCCGTTATTCGCAACAACCAATGCGTAAAAAACGGACAGGCCGGCATCGGTACTCAAACAGGCGCCCGGGCTTTAATTGTCGAGAACGAATGCCGCGAGAATACACTCGCTGGAATCGGCGTACGCGAAGAGGCGTCAGCCGTGATTATCGAGAATAAATGCATTGAGAACAAAACCGTCGCCATCGGCGTTCGTAATGCTTCGAACGCCTACGTCGCGAAGAACGAACTGGTTCGCACGGGTGGCATGCCACCGATGATTGCGATTCGAGAGGACTCCTCGGCCGTCGTCATTGATAACACGATCAAGGGTGGTGGCGTCGCCGGGGTGATGGTCCAGGGAACAGCGATGATCTCCGGCAACCAGTTTCAAGGCAATGGACCCCGTGGAGGCCCGGGTCCACCCAATTTCGCTGCGTGGATTCACGGCGGTTCCACGGTGTCGTTTTCAGACAATCGGACTGACCGCTGGCGTCACGCCCTCTTCGCCTCGGGCGCGAAGCAGGTTCGGGCAACCGGTAACACAGCCAGCCACTTCCTGCGCGTCGCGATTGTCGTCGACAAGTCCGAAAAGCCCGCCCACGTGTTCGGGAACGTTGCGATCTCTGACAACAGTGACGATGAAGCCGTCAAACTTGGCGGCCCTCAGGGGGTCGTCGGGGAGAACTCGCGAAAAGGCCCCGACCGTAAGACCAAGGCCAACGAAGCAGGAGCGACTGGCACGCGATAATCCTGGCCTGCGGCGAAAACGCGGCAGCTGTTCTTACAAATCTCACACGGAGCAACCTCATGCGAACACGAACAGTCGGACTTCTCGCGTTGTTACTGACAGCCGGCCTGCTGGTGACATCGGTTTCCGCGGATGACAAGGGCAAGGGTAAGGGCAAGGGCAAGAAGAAAGTTGAATCCGGTAAGACTTCGGTGGTCGAGAACTCGACCGAAGAGGAAAAACCACCACTCACCGCCGCTGAGAAAGCGAAACGAGCGGCAGAAGCTGCTGCGGCCAAAGCAGCCGAAGAAGCTCTGCGTAAGAAAGTGGCTGAGAATATCTATTCGATCGTCGGCGGATTGAACATCAGCAGCGTCCAGAAATCGAAGGTGAAAGCGCTCACGACTGAGTCACAGTGGAAACTTGCCGTTGCCTCGTTCAAGACAACTCGCGGTGAAGAGATTCACGACCACGCTCACAAGATTGTTCCGAAAATAATTCCAGGCCTGATGCAGAAATTCATGCCCGGTTACATGCGCAGCAAGATCATGCCATCGCGACGCAAGGGGCGTCGTGGTCCACCTTCACGTGCTGAGATTGCTCAGATTCAGAAGGACGCACGCACGAAGATCGAGCCGCAAATGCGCAAGACGGTGATGCCCGCACTCGACAAGCTCAAGCAGGAACGCGTTGCCGAGTTGCATCAGAACGAGAGGGTCATGACTCGTGTACTGGCGGATCGGATCATCAAGGTCAAGATACTTGGCACGGGAAGAACGAAACAGTTCGCAGTGGCACTGAACAAGGCCGGCTACCCGGCGACCCTGACGACTGGTGAAGACAAGGTGCTGAACGATCGAACGACAATGATGTTGAAGGCCCTCGATCTCAAGGAGATTGTCAAGGCCGCTGGGCTTTGATCCGTGTGCGTCCACAAGGGAGAAATGCAGCATGCCAACGGCTTCCGAAACACACCAGCGTCGGCGTGGCAATGAGCTGTCGCGACGTGGCTTCCTGAAAACTGGCGGAGTCGCCTGTGGCACATTCACGCTTCCACAAAATCTGCGAGCGAAGTCGCCATCGGGCAACCAGGACGAGCAGAAGCGGGCCGTTCGGCCATTCAATCGCTATTCGGACCTGCTGGAGACACTTAAGAAACGAAGTCACAAGTTGCGTGTGTTGGGCTATGCGTCTGACAGAGCATTCAGCACGTTGGCCACCGTGGAGTCAGCAATATGGTAACCGATATTGGCCAATGCTCCCTGAATGCGATCATAGCCCCACGTCGGATTCTCCCGGGCAAACCGCAGAATGGAATCCACGATGACCTGCCGAAGCCTCGGCCTTCCGACGATCTTTCGCTGATCGCTGTGGTCCCACTTCTTCGCCACGAGCTCACGGTGCCAGGGGAGTATCGTGTCGGGAGTCATAATGGTGGTCAGCTCCAGCAGTACCTTGCGGCCGAGAGCATGGCCGTTCGCAGCCAGTACGCGCCGCTGATCATCAGTCAGAAGCACGCGTTTCTTGCCGAGTTTCTTCAGCAACACTTCGATCTGGTCGTTCTGGAACTCGATGATCCGCTGCTGACGTTCGTTGGCCAAGCCAACGACCGCGGCAAGCACAATGTGGCAGGGCTGGAGGATGAATTGCATTGGAAACTCGGTCGTGCGAAAGAAAAGCGACCAGCTTCCATGTCGAGTCACGTGAATTCAAGCGGCTGAAATGGAACAATCTGTGTGATCGCATCTCTAACGCCGAAAGCAGTTTGGAGTTCGGCTGAGTTTTTTGACCTTCCGCCCACAGCGGGCATGTGTTACGCGTCAGCCGAGTATTTTGACCGGACGGGATAGCCGGGACGACGGATTGGTGTTCCTTGGCAGAGTCACGAACCCTCTGAAATAGCCCACAACTGTTGCATCAGATCATTTCAATTGTCGAGTCAACCAAACTCAGTCGTGTCGTCCTCGTTGCATGTCGATTGATGGGGACAAATAATCTCGGCGTCACTTCAACACACTCAAGAGGACTTTCCATGCGCACGATTCTCACACTTCTGGCCGCAACTTGCCTGGTCACGGGATGCTCGAACCGGGCGTCAAACACGGACACGACTGGATCAGATACTGGCAGGAGCCAGGCAGAATCAGACTCCAAGAGCGAATCCGCCAAAACGTCCCCAGAAACGTCCACGTCGGAACAGACGGTTGCGGCAAGCACGGACCCGAAACCGCTCGTGATCGACGTTCGTACGCAGGCTGAATGGGACGAAAGTCACCTCGATATCGCCACTCATATACCGCTGGACCAGATTACGAACCGGATTGTCGAAGTGGCTCCCAACAAGGATCAGAAGGTGTATTTGCACTGCCGCAGTGGTGGCCGTTCCGGGCAAGCAAAAGTTGAACTTGAGGGACTGGGATTCACCAACGTGGAGAATGTTGGTGGGCTAGAAGATGCTCGTGCGAGGTTCGAGAGCGGCAACGACTGAACCGAGGTCTTCCGCCGCTGCTGATTCAGGTCGGTGAACACGAAATGCTTCGCGATGACAGCGTCCAATTCCCGGTTGTCCCACCAGGCAGCAGTTCGCCGACTGTCTGATCCAGTCGCAGCGAGCCAGTTCCAGCACCTTCTGTTTGCTGATCGATGGGATCGCCGAGAAGTCGTAATTGTCCTGGCCGTCGGGTCAAACAACTCCGCCGAAATCAAAGTGCCGCATTTTACACGATTTACCGCTCGCTAGATTCTGACATCTCAGACGGTTGATTTCATTCGCCAGCCATGGAGACGTCGCCGAGATCGACT
>CALGTK010000340.1 GCA_937904325.1 uncultured Planctomyces sp. | reverse complement strand
TTCAGCCTGCAGGCGAACAACGTCGCTCAGTGCCATGCCGGCACCGCCCGCGCACAGCGTCGATTGCATAAACCGACGCCGGTTTCGCGACTGTATAATTGGCCGTTCTGTTCCCACAGTGGCTCCAAAGGCTGGTGAGGAGTAACTCGGAGTAACCGACGGAAGTTATATCAGTGCTCGTTGATGACTACACCCTACTCTAGAAGCTGTCCGTTTGAAAATACGGGCTGATCGCATCGGCGTCAGATTCATTGCCGGCGACGGATTCAGTGATCTTCCCCACGCTGGTGCTGGTGATGTCTGCGACGGAGACGGTCGCGGCTGAGCCGGACGGGCAGAAGCGAAAGTGAACTCGGGTCAGGTTCTGCGAAAGATGTCCGCCACCGGCTGAAACTCAACGCCGTTGTCCAGTGGGAAGATGGGGCGTTCGCAGTTCGAATGCCCGAGGCTTTGCAGGTTGGCGCTGGTTGCTCCCGGACCATCCACGTTGATCAGCTTCGCACACCAGTCGGCAAACATCTGTGGTTCGCAGTGTGGCGACTTCACCACCACCAGATCGAACTGACGTGGGTCTTGCCCGTTTGCGTAGAACCACGAACGGTCAAACAGATGGACCGGCCGCGTACCGACGACGATCGTGTGGCTTCCCGCCTCCAGCACCGCTGTGTTGCCCGAGTCCCATGGCCAGCCGAATGACTCGCTGCGGAACTTTCCATCCGAAAGTGATCGGACTTTCGCGTCCACTTCGACTGGTTGATACCGGGCCGGGTCGAGGGTTCCACCGAGCCTCGTACGGATTGTCGCTCCGACTCCGGCTTCGAAAGCCTGACGGACGGCTGCCGGATCGACGACCGGGGACAGCGATCGTCCCTGATAATTCTGTCGGATCAGTTCGCTCAAAATTGCGTTGCTGTCGCCGGATGCTCCGGAGCTGGTTGCATCGGCAGCGTCCATCAGGACAACAGTTCCCGAGTCAATCGTTGCTGCGAGTCGAACGCTTTCTTCGAGGCTGGTCAGTGGCACCTGCATTTTCTCGTGGTGATTCCAGAATCGAGCGGCCAGGTCCAGAGCGTGTTGTTTGGCCGCATTTTCATCGCCGTCCATCACCACGATCGCGTTGGACCGTAATTCCGGAACGTCGGTAAACGGGTTTCCCCACATGACAGCCGCTGCCAGTCCGGCTTCGCTGGCTTCGATCTGTTGTGCGAGACGGATGCATTCGCTGATCGATCCGGATTCGGTGATCAGCTCGTCGCCCCGCGCCAGCGCGGGGATCTTCACCCGAGCCGTCACCGGGCGTGCGCCGCCAGTTGTGAGCTTCATCAGAAGTGATGCGGCGCGAGACCCGGTTTCGAAGAAATCTACGTGCGGGTAGGTGTGGTAAACAACCACGGCGTCACTGTGCTGCAGCATGCGATCGGTCAGGATGCCGTGCAGATCGAGCGAAACGACAAAGGGCACGGACTTGCCAAGAATGCGGCGTGCTTCCTGCAGAAGGAAGCCTTCCGGGTCGTTGTCCTGTTCCGCCTGCATAGCTCCGTGCAGACAGAAGTACGCGGCGTCTACCGGTCCGGCGTCCGACAGGTTTTCCAGGAATTCATTGCTGAGCCGAGTGAAGTCGGCAGCGGCGAGGACGCCTCCGGACGTGATCGAACTGGCTCCGAAGGCGGGAACGCATTCCACGCTGGTATCCTGATCGAAAACGCTCAACGCGCCGGCGACTTCCTCGCTCACGGTGCGGTGGTAGTCCAGCATGGCCTTGCCGCGAACGACTCGAAAGTCCTCGTAGTGACTGGGCACGGGATTAAACGTGGAAACTTCCTGTTTGCATTCCGCAATGAGAACTCGTGGCATGGTCGGGTCACCTGATCAAAAACTTTCGGAGACGCTGCAGTACGGGATGTAGTCGTCTGAGCGTGGTCGCCCGGCGATCCAGTTCGGCCTATCCGTGTTGGGCATACAAGACAACAGAAAGAACCGTCAGCAGGATCGCACATCCGGTTGCAACCAGAAACGCCTTCTGAACGCTGCTGCGTTTTGCACAGTATCCGATAAGCATTGGCACGACGGTCCAGCCAATGCCGCCGATGGCGAAAAATACTCCGACAGCGCGGCCGTGCAGCGGCACTTCGACATTCGTCAGCAGAATGGCAATCAGTGTCGGGAAAATCGGACCGAGTATCAGCCCGGCGGCGATGATCATTACACAGGTGGTCTTCGCTGCCCGGCTGAAAACCAGTCCGAGGGTGAAGACAATGCACAAGCCGCTCATGACGACCACCAGCAGAGTGTCCTGGCCGGCTGGCAGCAACAGGGCCGTGGCCAGTCGTGAACCCATGAAGGTCAGCCAGAATGCGGACAACAGAGCCGACGCTTTTCCTTCGGCGACTCCGCGGTCTGTGGCCAGTGTGGTTGCCCATGTCGCCGTCGCGGCTTCGATTGGAACATGGCAAAAGAACGCCAGGCAGCACAGCCACACAATCGGGTTTTCAACGAGTTTCGAAAGTCCGCCAGCAACGCTGTCAGAAGGTTCGGCATAAATCCTGACCCAGTCCACACCCCATCCTTGCAGCAACGGAACAAGTGCCAGGGCTGCCAATAGCAGGAAGACTGCTTCGAATCTCATCCATCGAACGAGGGCTGCGACCAGCAGCGGCGTGAGAAACGCTCCCATGCCGAAAATGAAATCACCCATGTTCATCGCGTAGGAAATTCGCGACGCCGTTTCATCGAGCGGAAGAAACGCTGGCGGAGACGTCACGTTGAGCACGTTGACGAGTGCTGACCAGCCGATCCCCAGTAACAGTACGGCCAGCAGAGCGACTCGGTAGGTTTTTAATCGAGCCAGCATGATCAGGCTTGTAATGACGATCAGAAATCCGCCACCGATGACTGCCTGTTTGCCGTTGACTCCGATGAGGTCAACCAGAAATCCCGCCGCAAACACCATCGGGATCAGCGTCACGCCAAATACGCTGACCAGTCCACCGACGCGGGCTTCGTCAATCTGCATCTTCCGAGCGAGCGGGACTTTCACACTGCCCAGCAATGCGTGACACATTCCGGCAACAGCCAGAGCGGAAATCTGCATCAGCGTCAGATTCGTATCCATATCGTTCTCCTGGTTGGCTGTCTGGTTTTCACAGTCTTACGGCCGAGACGGGATATCAGCAATCGTCCCAAAGGAATTAGATCATTCGCTATTCATTCATTGGCTGCCGTGAAATCCCGAGATCCGGCGATGGACTTTCGCGTTGGCGGGCTTTGATGCAGACTCAGCGTTGTGGTCACGTCGTGCGCGGACCGCTTGGATGATGAATTCACCACTTCAGGCAGGGGCCATTTATGACAAACGCCGACATGACTGACGACGCAAACGCGAACGACGAACATAAACCAAAGGCGGCGGGCGGTGGGAATCACACCCTCTACATGATCGCGTCGATCATTCTGGCATTTGTCGTCGCGTGGCTGGCACCGCATTTCGCAGCGTCTCTGGAAGTCGGCGGTGAAGTGTTTCTCCGGTTGCTGACGATGGTGGTCGTCCCGCTGGTCATGGCGAGTGTGATGAGCGGAATTCTCGGGCTGGGCGATGTTCGTAAGCTCGGTAAGCCGGGAGCGGCAGCCGTTGGCTACTACCTGATGACGACGGTCCTTGCGGTCACGATCGGCGTGATTGTTGTCAATGTTTTCCAGCCGGGCGTTGGAGTGAATGCTGAGCAGATGCTGGCCGCCTCGGATACCGAGAGCGTGGACGCTCTCGCAGATTCCGAAGAACACCCGAAGGGCATCAGAGATATATTCAAGAATCTTCTGCTGATGCTGTTTACAGATAATCTGCTCGGGTCGATGGTCGACACGCAACTCTTGCCGTTGATCGTATTCAGCATTGTGTTCGCGGGAATGCTGACGACGATGGGTGAGCGTGCAAAGCTGCTCAGCACACTGGTCACAGGGATCAACGACGCGTTGCTGAGCTTTGTTATGCTGCTGATGAAGTTCGCACCGATCGGAATCTTCTGCCTGGTGACATCAAAATTCGGCGAGGCGTTTGCTCAGGGCACGTTCGTCGAACAGCTCAACCAGCTGTTCTGGTACGTCATGACCGTTCTGACCGGACTGGGCATTCACGCGCTCGTCGTACTGCCGTTCATCCTTTGGTTCTTCACAAGGCGGAACCCGTACGAGTTCATTCGGCAGATGTCCGATGCAATACTGACAGCGTTCTCAACAGCCAGTTCGTCTGCCACGTTGCCTGTCACGATGGAGTGTGCCGAGAAGAAAGCGGGAGTGTCGAAGCGATCAACTGAGTTCGTATTGCCGCTCGGCGCGACGATCAACATGGACGGAACGGCGCTCTACGAGGCTGCTGCCGCAATCTTCATCGCTCAGATTCACTCAGCAACGCATCCCGAGTTTGCTTTCGGCCTGACTGAGCAGATTGTGATTGCTGTCACCGCAACACTGGCCGCGATTGGAGCGGCTGGGATTCCCGAGGCCGGACTGGTCACAATGTTGATTGTCCTGAACGCGGTCGGGCTGCCAATTCACTATCTTCCATTGATTCTGCCGGTCGATTGGTTCCTGGACCGCTTCCGGACTGCAACGAATGCCTTTGGAGACTCTGTCGGCTCTGCGGTTGTCGATCAGACTTTTCCGAAAGATGATGCCGTCGCGGCGGCGTGAGAGTCAGTCGGCAGGCTTCAAGGCAACGACGAGGTATCGTGGAGCCCGGGGGTTTAGCATTTGGTTTGTTGCCGTTATATAGCCGACCGACTTAACCCGGTATCTGAATTTTTCGACTTCTTTCGCATCAGTCCGGCTTATTGAGAACGTCGCCCGAAGCCGCATTCGACGACTGAAATGCAGCAAAAACCAGGAAGCGTTGCAGGTGTTTTTTTCGGTTTGAGGGACATTCCGCACGAGCCTGTTGCAAATTGGCAACGCAGTCTTGCGGCCAGTCGGCAAAGACGGCTGTCTCTTGAGTCAGGGGGCAGTTGGGCAGCCAGATTGGCTTGCGGCTGAAGAACTGCCTGTCGTGGGCGGGCCGATTGTTGGTTGTTTCACGCTCGCTGTTGCGGCAGTATTTGCCGTTTTTTGAGTGTCGGTTTATTGCTGCTGAGCATCTGTGTGTTGGCTCTGCTGATGGAGCCATCTACAATCACAGCATATTACTGAAATTCATTCATCGACTTGTGGAGCTTCCGAATGGAAATGCAAAGATTGTGGCAGCCTGTGATTGTTAGTGTGTTCGTTGTGGGAACGCTGGCTGTCGTCGGTCCGGCATTTGCCGACGAAGTTCTGCTGGGGACTGATACGTTGACGCGAGGTCTGCCTGGCTCAGGGGTATTGACAGAAAATGAGATCGCCGAGTGGCTGGCAGTCCCATTGAATCATGAGGAAATTGATCCTGTACTTCCGTTGGGACTCGCTGCCGGCCGGGCGCAGATTATCGGTCTGAAAAAGAATCCTTTGACAAGGGCGAAGATCGAACTGGGACGGCAGTTGTATTTCGAGACGCGACTTTCAAGTGACAACACTGTCAGTTGCGCCTCGTGTCATCACCCTGATGAAGGCTTCGCTCGGCACACTCAGTTTGGAGTTGGGGTGGATGGCCAGGCAGGCGGTCGCAATTCT
>CALGTK010000339.1 GCA_937904325.1 uncultured Planctomyces sp. | reverse complement strand
ACGGCCAATCCCGATTGCTGGAGCATTTCCTGAAGATGCACCCGTCGTACAAGCATCCGCAGCGAAAGAATCGCCACTTGCGAAACAACTTCGCGAAGCAGCGGAACGTGTCTACGCGGAAAATGACGCGAATCACAGGACGATTGGCTTCAAACGAACGCAGATCGTACTGTTGAATGTCTCAATCTCGACTGTAAACGCCGATGCGATTAGCACGGACGTGCTGACAAGCGCAGAAGCGATTCCAACCGTTGGCGACGAGACTGCTTCGGAGCAAAGTCAATCGTCGGCAGTCTATTGGCTGACGCGGCTCGATTTGCGGCCGGGAGGCATGAAGCGAACTGGCAATCCGCTTGACCTGATGATCAACGGTCCAGGTTGGTTGCAAGTCGAACGGAACGGTCGATACGAATTCGTGCGATCAGGCATGCTCGGTTTCAGAGACGATGGTCGGTTGGGAATTCATACCGGTGTCGGTTTGTTGCCAATCGTCCCGGCGATTCAGTTTCCCATCGAACGACAGCGAATAGTCATCGCGGAATCGGGCGAGATCTATTCGGAGACCGCCGACGGCCATGAGAAGCTTGATTCGCAACTCGTCTCTGTCAATTTTCGCGACGCGTCCGCTTTGAAACGCACCCCTGCCGGGACTTACACCGTAACGAATAATTCAGGACCAGCGTTAGATACTCAGCCAGGCTTTGTCACATTTCTGCAGGCGGTTCTGGAAGAGTCAAATGTCGACATCGACACGGAACTTGCGGACGTCATGCGCCTGAAAGCGATCGCTGGGCAACTTGCCGTACAACCGTAGTCAGGGTCAGTTACGCAACACTTCGCCACATCGTTCTGCCGGCCAGCAGGCAAATCAATCCGCCAGCGCCGAGCATTCCGCCACCGACTGTATCCGACGGTGTGATGTCCTGCATCGCGTGAAGTCCGGGAATTCTGTTCAGCGTCTTGAAACCTGCCTCTTCTATTTTGCAGAGTTGAAGAAGCGGCAGCGAGTGTTCGTTCGGGTAGATGACGATCTTTTCGGTCAGCAGAACAACAGCGCCACACAGCAGAAGGGACAGGCCGATCGAGAAGGAGATCGAGTGAAGGAACCGCAGCATTCGCATGGATCAATGCCTTCACACTGAAAAGTCTATTCCGAGCGAGGCTGCGTCTGCGGCTCATTCGGACTTGCAGACGTATGAGATGATTTAGAACGTCGCCGGAACTGACGGAGCAGAGCTGCCTGGCTTCTTATCGAAGATTGTCCAGATCGTCGCTGTGTTATTGAGATCTTTGATGACGTTCTGAGCGGCGTCACGGCGCGCTTCGGATTGCAGCTTGTTGTTGATTTTGTCCTGGACGTCTTCGAACGGGACAAAACCTGCGTCCCGACGTTCGATGACCTTGACCAGAACAAATGCCGAACCTGTTTCTAAAGGCTGGCTGATTTTGCCGCCGGAAATTTCGAACAGTGCTCGTTCGACCTTTTCGTCAGCTAGACTTCCTTGTTTCGTCCAGTCCCAGATTCCGCCAGTATCACGTTTCGGTCCGTCAGAGAACTGCTTGGCGACCTGATCGAATTCTGTGCCGTTTCGCAGAGCGTCAATGGCCTGCTTCATTTTTGCAAAGGCCGCTTTGCGCCCGCCGTCAGGTGGGTTGTTGATTCGGATCTGCTGCCACTTCACGGCCGCCTCGATCGCGTACTGGGCTTTATTCTGCTCGTACCAATTCATCAGTTCCTGGCGGCTTAGCCGTGTCGCATCTTTTGATTTTCGGCCGATGTAGAACATTGAAAGTTCGCGAGAGGCGAAGGCGTTGTTCAGGCTGTCCAGGGATGTGCCCTGTTCTTCCAGAATTCGCTCCAGTTCGATTTTTGTTTCGACGTTGTATTGTTCTTTCAGCTTGTCGACTTCTCGCTCGAAGAGATTATTGACCTGGCTGGAAAGCATTTCGAACTGCTCTTCTTCGATGTCCTCGCGCAGGGCCGACACCAACAATGCTTTTTCAATGTGCTGAGGCAGTTCCTGCTGGATGATCTTGGCTCGGAGCCGATTCATTTCGGGCTGCGACAATTGAGCCTGAGCTTTCTCAATATTCAGCGTGTGAGGCTGCAGAACGTCGTCGGCGAAAATTGGAAACGAATTGACGGTGGCCACGACGGTCGCTCCGAAAAGCTCTGCGGGAGCTTCGTCTCCAGAGTAGTCTGTCAGCCGAATGGATGAGCCTTCGTAGTCCGTCTCACCCATCGGGATGCTGTTGGGGGCGTCGCTGGCGAACGTCGTTCGAGGGGGAGCTTTGTCTCCCTCTTCGGTCGTAGATTTTGTCAATTTGCTGATAAACCCGGGCATCTTCGGCTTTTGACAGCCGACAACGAGCGACAGGCCCAGTACAACAGCCATGCGAAAAGACATGGTTCTGCATCCATTCAGAACAGGTCGAGACCGGTTTGCCGGGCGATTTCAGAGTGGGTTTCTGAGAGCGCAGCGTAGGCCGACAGGAGAGGTTTAGTGAGAAGAGACGTGGTTTATACCGTCAGTCAGAAAACGGCTGCAACATCTTTTTCAACGTCTTCAACAGCCGATCCGGTGGAGCGTCCGGGTTCTTCATCAGGTAGCAGGCCTGCTTTTCGTCCACGATTCGGAACCGCTTCCCTACTCGATTCTTCAGCAGATTCATGTATTTCCGATCTTCGTAGGTCATCGTGATGAACCCTTCTTCAGGGTTGATTCTCACGACTTGCCACAGCCGTGCCAGAATCTGCACTTCCTGCTGAGCGACCAGCCGAGCCGCATCTCTGGGGATCGGCCCGAAGCGGTCACGAAGTTCCGCTTCAAAATCCCGCAATTGTTCGACCGTGTCGATCGCTGCCAGACGGCGATAGATCTCGATCTTCGCTTTGCCAGGTGGCACGTACGACGACGGAAAGAATGCTGAACCAGGCAGTTCCAGTGTGACGTGCTTCTTTTCACGCAGTGGCTCTTTCTTCAGAGTTCGCACGGCATTTTCGAGAAGCTGGCAGTAAAGCTCGTACCCGACTGTCGCGATGTGGCCGCTTTGCTCGGTGCCCAGAATGTTGCCGGCGCCGCGAATCTCCAGGTCACGCATAGCGATCTTGAAGCCGGCCCCCAGTTCGCTGAACTCTTCGATCGCCTTCATTCGTTTAGCGGCCGTGCTGGTCAGCGTCTTGCCTTCTTCGAGCAGGAGGTAGCAGTACGCTCGGTGCTTATACCGACCGACGCGTCCGCGCAGTTGATGCAGATCAGCTAGCCCGTAATTGTCGGCCTGGTGGATGAACATCGTATTTGCATTGGGGATGTCGACACCGCTTTCGACGATTGTCGTGCAGACCAGAACGTCGACCTCTCCGCGCACGAAGCGGAGCATCGCCGCTTCGAGTTCGCCCGGAGTCATCTGTCCGTGAGCGACGTCGTAGCGAGCTTCCGGAACAATCTGCTCCAGCCGAGCGGCAATATCGAGAATATTGTGAACGCGGTTGTGGACGAAAAAGACCTGCCCGTTGCGATTTAACTCACGCACGATTGACTGTCGGATCAGGTCTGCATCGAACCGGCAAATTCGAGTGGTCACCGCAACACGCTCTTGCGGAGGCGTCGTCAGGTTTGAGATATCGCGAATTCCGAGCAGCGACAGATGCAGCGTTCGAGGAATCGGCGTCGCACTGAGAGTCAGCACGTCGATTTCGAGTCTCAAATGCTTGAGCGCCTCCTTGACCTCTACGCCGAATCGCTGCTCTTCATCAATCACCAGTAACCCGAGATTTCTAAAGCCAACGTCTTTTGAAACCAGACGATGCGTACCGACGACAAGGTCGACCTTGCCTTCTTTCAGTTCCTCGATGACTTTCTTCTGTTGCCCTTTGGTCTTAAAGCGTGACAACGATCGAATCGTGATCGGAAACTCGGCCATTCGTTCGCAAAGTGTTCGGTAATGCTGCTCAGCCAGCACGGTCGTCGGAACCAGAATTGCGACCTGCCTGCCGGAATCGATCATCTTGAACGCCGCCCGCATTGCGACTTCAGTCTTGCCGTAACCAACGTCGCCGCAGATCAGCCGGTCCATTGGGCGTTCGCGTTCGAAGTCCTGCTTGCACTCGACCACGGCCGTCGCCTGGTCAGGAGTCGGCGTGTAGAGGAACGCGGCTTCGAACTCTTTCTGCCAGTGAGAATCGGGCGGGCAGGCGATTCCCGGTTTAGCGGCGCGAGCAGCCTGCAGTCGGATCATGTCTGAAGCCAGATCCGCGATCGCCTCGGAAACTTTTTCCTTCTTTTTCGCCCACGACGAACTGCCGACCAGCGATAGCTCGGGAGCAGACTTCGCCCCTCCGACATACTTCTGCACGAGGTGAATCAGCGAAACCGGCACGTAAACACGCACGTTGTTCCGGAATTCCAGCTCGAGATGTTCCTCCATCTGATCGTCGGTGTCCATGACTTTCATGGCGTGGTACTTGCCGATGCCATGCGTCAGGTGAACGACCAGATCGCCTTCGTTCAGCTCGATGAAGCTATCGATCGCCCGGCTTTCAAACCGCGGCTTCTTCTTCGTGACGCGGCGGATGTCTGTCCTGTTGAACAGCTCGTGATCGCTGAGGACGACAACGCCTTGCGGCACTAATCGGAATCCGCGACCAACTCGGCCGATACACAACGTGACCCGCTGGGCAAGATCCGGGACGCCTTCGTTCAACAGTTCGGTAAGTCGTTGCTGCTCGCCCTCGTTGTGACACGCGATTAGAACACGTTCCTGCCGCCCGACGACTTCTGCCAGTTCGTTGAGAACTTCGGCGCGTGGACCAGTGAAACGCTCAATTGACTCGATTTGCAGATGGCAGGATGTATCGAATCCGTCGGCAGCGATCGGTGCGACTTCAACTGTCGGCTTCAGCGTCAGCTTCGCCATGACAGCGTCGACACTGAACAGCCCTCGTGGGTCCTTCATTCGTTCAAGATATTGCCGACCTTCCGCCACAAGATCGGTCAGCTCACTCAGCACTGACCACGTCGCGTCCGGAAGAAAGTCCATCAACGATTCGCCACCGAGATGACTGTTGGTCGCTTGTTTGCTTGCAGCCGTGATCTTTTTTACGCCTGAAGTTCCCGTCGACTCTTCGTCGCCAGTTGCCGAATCAACCGGCGAAACAATCGCAATATCCACCGCGTTTAGATTTTCGACCGTTCGCTGGCTCTCGGCGTCGAACTTGCGGATCGACTCGACTTCCGTATCGAAGAATTCCAAGCGGATTGGTTCTTCGGAATCCGGTGGGTAGAGGTCAAGAATTCCGCCTCGAACAGCGAACTCGCCCGGCAATTGAATTCCCGTCACACGCTCAAAACCGCGATCAATCAGCCACTGCTGAAAGTCTTCCTGGTCGAGTTCGTCGCCGATCGAAACCGTGCGGGCCCCAGCTTGAATCTCAGCTCGCGACGGTGTGGGCTGAAGCAACGCGGCGATTGTTGTAACAACCAGCTTTGGCCGTTCCGCTCCCTGAAATTGTCTCAGTATTCGCAGCCGCTTACCGAAGACAGCGTCTGTAACATCGTGCTCGTTCGGCAACGTGTCCCAGGCTGGAAAGATGCTGGGAGCTTCGCCAAGAAATGCTTCCAGATCATCGGCGTAGTCGTCCAGGTCAGCCTGCCGGGGCAGCACGACGAGCAGTGTTTCGGGGCAGCGTCTTGTCAGAGTGGCTGAAGTGAGCGCGGACGCTGATCCCCACGCCCCGTCAATTGTCCCGCTGTTGCCGGCTTCCAGAGCCGACACCAGACCATTGAATCCGGGAGTTCCTTCAAGGAGCGATACCAGAGCTGTCAGCTCCTGGGGAGCCGTGTAAGTCGAGGTCGCCAACCTGAGTGAATCCTGCGAAATCGGTGCCGTTGCAGGCTCGCCCGGGGTCAGGCTTGAACGCACTGCCGGTCGAACCAACGGTGGCATCCTCACTGTCTGTCATCGCCAAGAAGCGTCGCGGCTGCGGACAAACATGTCAATCCTTCTAAAGATCAACAATCAGGCACGAACCGGCATCAGTTCGGGGATCGGCTGACCTAACGGCAGGATCTGCATCGGGCGGCCCTGCAGATCATGCAGCGTGTGCTGGTGATCAATGCCGATGTGACGGTAGACCGAGGCCCACAGGTCGTTAGGAGTCAGCGGATGCTCGGCAGGATGCTCACCTTTATTATTGGTCGCTCCGATGATCTGTCCGGTTTGCATCCCACCCCCGGAAACCAGCACGGACATCGCCTTTGGCCAGTGATCACGGCCGGGTTGTTCGACTCCGGTCTGAGTTCCCCGCCGAACCGTGATTCGCGGCGTTCGTCCAAACTCGCCAGTACAGACAAGCAGCACCTTGCGATCCAGCCCCCGCTCATAAAGATCTTCAATCAACGTCGACAGGGCCTGGTCATAGCATGGCAACCGCCATAAGGCGTCTTTGAAAATGTGAGCGTTGACCGCGTGGGAATCCCAGTTGTAGACGGCGTACTTCGGAGCGTCGATCCGCGGGTGCTCCCACACCATCGTCACAAACCGAACACCGGCTTCAACAAGTCGGCGGCCCAGGATCGCTCGTTGACCATACGCGTTCCAGCCGTAGCGGTTGCGGAGTTCAGTGGGCTCTTTCGAAAGGTCGAAAGCGTTGCGGACTTTCTCGCTCATGAGCATCTCGATGGCCTGCCGATTGAACCCGTCCATTGCTTTCATGGCTCCACTCTTGTCGACTTCGCGGCGGAAGTTGTCGACACCCTTCAGCATTGCCAGGCGATCATCGAGACGGTCTTCCATTTCTTTCTTCACGCCGATGTTCTGCACCTTGAAGTCCGGTTTGTGAGGGTCGCCCGCGACGGTGAACGGAGTCGTCGACGGACCGAGCCATGCTGGTCCCATCGCAAAGGTATCGATTCCTGCCCGGCTGCCGTCGACTTCGGTGACGCAGACCGGCATCTCGCTGGAACTCTTTTCAAGCATCTTTTTGACGATGGTGCTGACGGCCGGAGCGTCGTTGACTGTCCCCGTTGGAGTCGCCGGAACGCGGCCGGTCATCAGTCGTTTGTGTCCGCCGCCGTGATCGGCAAACTTGTGATGGATGGATCGAATCAGAGTGAATCTGTCGGCGACTTTTGCGTGCATGGGCAGATGCTCGCAGACGTCGATGCCAGGAACGTTGGTGTGGATCGGCTGGAATTCGCCGCGGTAGTCCAGCGGCGCTTCCGGTTTCATATCGTAGGTTTCCATGTGCGGCGGTCCGCCTGGGAGCCAGATGAAGATTACGGAAGTGTCGCTCATGTCGTCGCCGCGAGATGCCGCTTCGGCCTGATACTTCAGGTAGTCGCTCATCCCCAGGCCAAGAATGCTGAGCCCGCCAATCTCCAGAAAACTGCGGCGGGACACAGGACCAGGGCAGCGTTTTGCGTTGTTTTTCATGTGAGAAGCCATCACGAAGAAACTGGTCAATGCTTGTGTTATGGATCGTCCAGCAATCGGATTGCGGAAGGAAACAGTCTACCGAAATCCTTCATCGAAAGAACGGCCAGAGTTACCGCAGGGAAATCTGCAGAGGCTTTTTAACCGGACCGCAACGCAATTCGGCCTGCTTGCCGGGGTAGCGTTTCCGTTTTACCAGTGTGATTATGAACGTTTTACCAGTGTGATTATGAACATAGTCAAGCTAATCAGCACAACGAGTCCACCGAGGCCGATGGGGCTGTAGTTGTCGCCGGTGAGGCCAGTCAGGAGTACGGCGTCGGAAGGATCGTCCGAAACTGTCGTCGAGCCAATCGTGAATTGGTTGTCAATATTCTTAGCTGTGTTGTTTGCCTGACGGCAGGTCGCCAGTTGGCTGCTGGTGTGCTTCTTTTCGTTTGCCTCGTAGTGATACACAACGATCGGTTCGTAGCTCGTCGAGTTGGGCCTGTCAGAGTTCGGGGCCGTTCGGCGGATCACTCGAGAGACGACCACTTTGCCTTCCACCAGTGAACAGCCGCACTCAACTTAATCGCCTTGACCGTGCCCGAAAATCAGAAACGAACCGCCGATAAGGATGCAGAACGTACTGAATCCTATGGAGGCGTTGCAGAACGCCTGGCTGCTGGAAGCTCACGCCAGCGAATTCCGATCGAGTTGTTTCCCGCTATGCACCTCGGCACTCAGCCAGCCAAAGCGACCGAACTGCCAGAAAGAAGACTCGTACAAACGAAGAAACCGATGTTGATCGCTTTGTATCGAACTCGTGAAGAAATTCGAAAAGCGGGAGTTGTAGATAAGAAACTGCCGGAACTGATGCATAGGCTACTGGCCGTTTGGCTGCACTGGTTCAGTAAATTCCCACCCGATGCGGTGTTGTACGACCGACCACCGGTCAGACAGCCCGGTTCGAATGCCGCCCGCGTGTTGTCGAATGCGTTCGTTGGCCGCTGGGATGATCGACGTCACTTTTTGAAGAAATGCGAGAGCACCTGTTGCTGGAAACTCGTCGGGGACGATGCCGCAAGATAGTACTTCGCGTTGAAACGTGCCTGTTCTGACTCTGGGTCGGCAAGATCGCTATCCGATATCTGGCAGTCGGCCAGATTGATAGACCCAGGCTGCTTCAGATTTACGACGGCCAGTACGTCCTTACTATCGGCGGATGTTCCTCGAAAAATGACGCGATACAGTTTACGTCGCGCATCTGAATTTTCGAGCCGACTGCTTCGAGCTTTTGAACAGTGCCAGTGGACGAATCTCCCGGAATCGGTGCTTGAGCGATAGCTTCCGATAAGATGCTCAACAGAAGGCAAAAGCTGTTGACAGATGTGTGAGCGCGGTGCTGTCTGCTGATCGTTGTGAACTTCGTCATGGGAATCGTCGGACGGACTGACAACGTCGAAATCCGAACCTGGTTCAGGCACTCTGCCGTCTGGCTGCCTTCAGATTAATTGGCAAGGTACCAGAATCGCTGTTCGTCAACCTGCGTCTTCCAGTCAGGTTGTATACCCCTCGTCCGTCGAATGCGGGTAAGATGGACTCGTAAAGATCCGCAGATTCTCGATTCATGAGTCGAACATGACGTCTCCCGATTCCGCAACTTCAAAATTTTGTCTGGCTCTGATCGTCACACTGTCCTGTTCGGTGTCCGAAGGTGCCACACTTCAGTTTGCAGGAACGGCTGAAAGCATTTCTCTGCACAATGCCGGCACACGACAGCAACTGGTTGTTTCGCGAATCGTTAACGGCCAACCCGTCGATGTGACTGCCGATGTGAGGTTTCAGGTTGAGCCTTTGACCATCGCTTCGGTCGACAAGACTGGGGTTGTTACGCCGCTGACCAACGGTCAGGCGGTCATCACTGCGAGGCTCGGCGAGGATGCGGCGAAGATTCCGGTTGTCGTTTCGTCGGTCGAAAAAGAACGCGACATCAGCTTTCCCAACGACATCATTCCTCAACTCACGCGAGCCGGTTGCAACAGCGGAGCATGCCACGGCACGCCGTCCGGCAAGGATAACTTCCGTCTTTCGTTGCTCGGCTTCGAGCCTGAAAGCGATTACGAGTTTCTGACGAAGGAGTCGCGCGGGCGACGAATTTTTCCACCGGCGCCGGATGAAAGTTTCGTGCTTCGCAAAGCCAGCGGCATCGTTCCTCACGGTGGTGGAGCACGAATCAAGTACGGTAGTGACGAATACAGATTGCTGCGTCGCTGGATCGCTGCAGGTCTGCCGTATGGTCCCGCGAATGACCCCGTCGTGGAACGCATCGAAGTTTTGCCAACCAGTCGAGTCATTGCCCAGAAGGCATCGCAACAATTGGCCGTGACGGCGTACTTCAGCGACGGCACCACTCGCGACATCACACGGGTGGCCGAGTACAAAGCGAATCAGCCGGACATGTGCGAGGTCGATCATCATGGTCGAGTTCACGTTAAAGAACGCACCGGCACGACGTCGGTCATGATTCGGTTTCAGGAACACGTCTGCGCTTTCATGGCGACCGTGCCGCTGGGGCAACCAACCCCCAACCTGCCGACACCCGCCAACTTCATCGACCAGCACGTCTTCGCCAAACTGAAAACGCTCGGCCTGCCTCCGTCAGGCGAATGTGACGACAGCACGTTCCTGCGCCGACTGACTCTGGATCTGACCGGCCGCATCCCCACGCTCGCGGAAACTCAGGAATTTCTGGCATCCAAAGATGCCAGCCGGCGAACGACAAAGATCGATCAATTGCTCGACAGCGTTGGGTACGCTCAGTTGTTTGCAAATAAGTGGGCAGGCATTCTGCGGAACAAGTCTCAGGGAGGACTCGAACAGGTCTCGCGAGAAACTCATGGTTTCTATGACTGGATTCAAGCAAGCCTCAACGCGAACAAACCGTTCGACAAGTTCGCCATCGAGCTGGTCACTGCTCGCGGAAAACCGGCCACGAATCCAGCAGTGTCGTGGTACCGCGCCGTGAAAGATCCTAAAGACCAGATGGCAGACATCGCTCAGGTGTTTCTGGGAGTGCGAATTCAGTGCGCGCAGTGTCACCATCATCCGTACGAAAAATGGAGTCAGGACGACTACTACGGTTTTGCGGCGTTCTTCTCGACGATCGGTCGCAAAGAAGTTCGCAAGATGCCGGAAAGCGACGTCGTTTATCACAAGCGAATTCTGGCGGTGGCGAAGAACCCCAATAACAACGTCGATGTCAGACCGACTCCGTTGGACGCCAGCGCCATTGATATCCCTGCTCAACGCGATCCTCGAATCGATCTTTCCGAATGGATGACCGCCAGAGAAAACCCGTTCTTCGCTAAGGTTCTGGTGAACCGCTACTGGAAGCACTTCTTTGGTCGAGGCCTGGTCGAACCCGAAGACGATCTGCGAGTCACCAATCCCGCGACGCATCCCGAACTACTGAACGAACTGGCGTCGTCGTTTGTCGAGTCCGGCTTCGATCTCAAACAACTGTGCCGAACGATTGCCAGTTCGCGAACTTACCAGCGCAGCTCATTCCCCAACGCGCATAACGGCAACGACGAACAGAACTTTGCTCGCTGCCACCCTCGGCGTCTGGCCGCCGAAGTCATGCTGGACGCGATCAACGATGTCGCTGGCGCCAGGAACAGTTTCGGAAGGCAGCCGGTCGGTGTTCGCGCCGTCGCTTTGCCGGACGACTCGTCAAATAACGAATC
The DNA here is from genome assembly GCA_937904325.1 of uncultured Planctomyces sp. Lineage (GTDB taxonomy): Bacteria > Planctomycetota > Planctomycetia > Planctomycetales > Planctomycetaceae > JABMPE01. Next base: position 9,419 of record CALGTK010000339.1, on the reverse strand, counting down.
GTTCTTCCTGCGAGTTTTCGGTCGACCTCAGATGGATACGGCCTGCGAATGCGAACGAACTTCCAGCGCGGACCTTGCCCAAAGTCTGCACCTGATCAACTCCGACGCCATGCACAGCATTCTTGCCGCTTCAAATGGGCGCGCGGTGAAGCTCTCACGCGAAACGGACCGTGACGACAAAGCCAGAGTCTTCGAACTTTACCTGCACGCTCTGTCACGTCACCCGACGGGCAGTGAGTTAGAAGTCGCGCTGGCCCATATCGAACGTAAGAAGATGAGAGCAGCTTCCGGCCCAGCCAGCACCTCGCCTGATCAGGCAGTGAAAGAGGCGTACGAAGACATCATCTGGGTTGTGGTCAACACAAAAGAGTTTCTGTTTAATCACTAAATTACCTCGCTCCGGATCAACCTTCTGAGTTGATGACGTCGTGTCGAAAAAATTCCGAAGCCGGATATCTGTATGCAGAATAGTAGCCGCAAGACAGCACAAGAGTGCACTGAAAATACTGATTCTTGCGGCATACAGGCCATGCGCCTTTTGTCCCTTAACGATCTTCGGACCTGATCGATGACCGACCCCCGTCGCGCTTTCGGTTTCATGCTCGTCGTTTTTGCAACGTGCGTACCGGCGGCGTTTGCGCAGCTACCGGCTCCGGACCTGAGTCGACTGAATCCGCCGGCCGCCCGCGCTGGTGAGACACTTAATGTCTCGCTTTACGGATCAAATCTGGAGGAGCTAACAGAGCTGAGGTTTACTCATCCGGGCATCACTGCCGAACGAGTCTTGCAGACTCCTGATGAGTTCTTCCCGGAGCCACGTCCGGTCGGGTCGAGTTTTTCGGTCACGGTGTCGGAAAGTGTTCCGCCGGGAATCTATGAAGCTCGGGCAGTCAGCTATTCGGGTATCTCGACGGCCCGGGCGTTTGTCGTCGCCCCCGTCGATTCAAACGAGGTTGCCGAAGAAGGTGAACATTCAACGCGTGACAAAGCGATGCCGGTTGAGGTCAACTCGATTATCAAAGGCGACGTTCCATCGCGCGGCATTGACTGGTACCGATTCACGGCGAAGGCTGGTCAGCGAGTGCTGCTGGAAGTTGTAGCCGAGCGAATCGATTCGCGGATGGACGGGATGCTCATTGTTTATGATTTGGAAGGCCGCGAGGTCAGTCGCAACCGCGAAGTTTACGGTCGTGATCCGTTCCTCGAAGTCAGTACCGAACGGGATGCGGAATACTTTCTCGCCGTTTCTGACATTCTTTATCGCGGCGGAGCCGAGCACTTTTATCGGCTGAGCATTTCCAGTCGCCCGCATATCGATTTTGTCTTTCCGCCTGCCGGCGAACCTGGCTCAACGAATACTTACACGCTGTTCGGTCGCAACCTGCCAGGCAGCAGGATTAGTGATACGGTCTCGCTCGATGGCAAACAGTTGGAACAACTGCCGATTGAGATCACGTTGCCGAAAGTTGCATTCACGCCGAAAAGCTTCCATCCGGGCGAACCTCGACAGGGACTGCTGCGGGGTCTCGACTACCAGATCGGGAAATCGAACGCTGTGCGAATCGGATTTTCGACAGCTTCGGTTGTGCTGGAAGATTCAGCACTGGACATGCAGCGTGTTGACATTCCGTGTGAACTGGCCGCGAGATTTGACAAAGCCAATGACGAGGACGTTTATCGATTCAAAACGCAGAAAGACAAAACATACTGCCTTGAATCCGTCGCTGATCGAATGATGTCGAGAGTCGACACGTACCTCGTTCTTCACAAGATTACGAAAGCTGACGATGGCACGGAGACGTTAACGCAGGTTTCGGACAACGATGATATGACTTCATTCTTCCGTGTTGATGGTAAGGGCTCGATTAATCGTGACACCACCGACTCGTCCATTGTGTTTACGTCGGACCACGACGGTGAGTATCAGGTCACTGTTGTGAATCAGTTTGGCAATGGCGATCCGACTTTGATTTATCGACTGGCCATCCGCGAACCTGTTCCGGACTTTGATCTACTGGCAACCTTTGAACGACCACTTCCGACGAATCGAACTGGCTACTCTCAAACTCCGACACTGAGACAGGGAGCGACGGTCGGCGTGCTGATCAACGCCCCACGCCAGGACGACTTTTTCGGAGACATCGTCATCACCGCGCAAGATCTTCCGCCAGGAGTCACTGCCAGCTCGCTGGTACTCAGCGGAAAAACCGACCGCGGCATCCTTGTTCTTAACGCGGCGACGGACGCTGCGTCATCGGCGGGTGACATTCGGATCGTTGGCCGTGCAAAGGTTGGCGATCACGAACTGGTTCGAGACGCTCGATTTGCGGCGTTGGTCTGGGGTCACATTTTCGCAGATTCAATACGCGTTCGTTCGCGATTGACGCAGCGCGTTCCACTGGGCGTGCTCGGACAGGAACAAGCATCAGTTAGTCTGCAGACGACGGGCGACAATGAATTGTCTGTCGAAATAGGGCAGAAACTCGAAGTCCCCGTTCAGGTCACGGATAACGGAACACGCGTGGGGACGTTAACGGTTGAGCCTCACGGACTTTTCGGCATGCATCGTGGATTTCCGACCGTGAACATCGCGCAGGATGCCAGCGAAGGATCGCTGTCCATCAACTTTACAAAGAACGGTAACTTCGACGTGCAGCCAGGCCGTTACCAGTTCGTACTGCACGGAACGGGTGTGGCAAAATACGCACGTAACACAGCTGCAGTTGCTCGCGCAGAGGCCGACGTCACGCGAATCAATGAGCGGATCGAGAGTCTCAAAACCATCGCTGCGAAAGACCAGACTGTAGCCGATACAGCGAAGGCTTCTCTGGAAACAAGCCGCAAAGATCTGGCCACAGCAACGGTAGATGCCAGGTCCGACCTGGAAGCTCGTGTGAAGAATGAGAAAGCCCGTTTTGAGTCTGCGACAAAGAGGGCTCAGGCCGCGGCCGGGAAAGTCACGAAAGCCGAAGCCGCGAAAGTAAAGCTCGAGGCCACGCTGCAGGCCGCGAAGAAAGCGGCGTCTGAGAAAAATACCAGCTTCGCCGTCTGGTCTGATCAGATTACCGTCAACGTGCTTCCGGCAAAGAAATAGGGTGGCTGCCAGCAACCCCAGTCGTGAGTGGTGGCTGCAGATTCAACCGACGAACGGATCAGTTTTCTTCTTCCAACAGACGCTCCAGTTCGGCTACCAGTGGACGATACGCGTCAGCATTCAGTACGGCGATGAGGCCTCGGTCGCCCTGGTTTCGTGCAACGTCAGACAGCGTGTTGATGCAGTTGTAAGTTGATTCGAGTGCCGCTTCGAGATGCTCGATGGCCTTCTCAGTGTCGCCGGCTTTCTCTGCCAGAGCGGCTTCTCGAACGGATTTGACAGCACCCAGATACTCCAGCACAAACTCGCCGCGTTTCGCGTAGTAAAACAGGATCGGTTTCGCACCACCGTCGACCGCTCCCTGAGCGCGGTACAATTCGATCATGTATTGCGTGTAAGCGTCTGTTGCTTCCTGCCACCATGCGGGAATCGGTTCGGCAATGTAGTGACGTTTTATCAGCATACCAGGCCCCAGGTTTACGAGGTCCGGGTCGTTCGCAAGAATCAGCGCGGATGCCTGTTCCAGGTGCTGGCGACCCAGCCACAAACGATCGGACGCCGATTCGTTACCGGTCGTCGTTGCCCAGAGGTCTTTATGCGACGCAGCGGGCTCGACGCTTAAATCCCACATCGCTCGTGAGACGTAGTGAATGTCCTGGCTGAATTCGTTGACCGTCGACGGGCCCACGGAAACTGAAGTCCAGCCAGTATTCACGGCGTCCTGCAATGTTCGTTGAACCTCCTGCGAATGGGTCTGCGGAAGCATGTCCAGGGTCGGTGAGTGAATCGCGAGCGAGAGCCGCGAGTCTTTGGTCGGGGCAGGTATCTGAATTTTGTTGTTCGCGACAGTCCGATCCCGATCCAGAACCGGAATACTCGTTTCAGCCGCCTCTCGTTGCACGCAAGCGACGATTCCATAACGTCGATTCGCCGACCACGACTTCAGCCAGGACACCTGATCAAGGCCAGGGTAGGTGCCGAACCATGACGTTGCGACTTCGCGGAAAACGGTCGGAGAAATGCTCAGAAGACGGGGCTTACTGGAAGAACCTTTCAGGGCTTTGGCAAATTCCGGAGCAAACCGCGATCGTCGAAGTTGCACGGAAACAGTCATGCCGTAGCTCCGGGCTGAATCAATTAATGACGCCAGGAAATGCTGCTGTGCCGCAATCCGATCGGCTGGCGAGTTAGTTTCTGCGAACGTCGGATGCGAAAAGAACTTTGCTCCGCCAAACGCTTTTTTGCCAACGATGTCTCCGGTCAGCGCATACTTCCTGCCGTACCAGAAAGTGCCTGTCGTTTTCGTAACGCCTTCAAAGTTGTGTTGGAGAAACGGATGCCAGGGTTCAATCTTTAGAATCAGATGATTGAATCTCATTTTGGCAAGCTGCCCGATTAATCGCTGATGATCGGAGAGTCCCCATGACTCGAACGAGTGCGCACCTGCTCCGATTGTCTCCCAGCCCCGCTGACGAACTTGAGGTTCGATGGTGAATTCGATGTCTGACAGGTCGAACGAACGTTTGTGGAGCGGGTCGACGTCTCCACGCAGCAGATACCGAATCCCAAGTTGATGCCCGAGTTCGTAGACGGCCCACAGCGTTGCGGCAGGGCTTCTACCCCCCACGGCGTGAAGTTTCTGCTCGTCGTTTGAGACGATAACGATTCCCTGATCGGTCACTTTCGGCCACTTGAAGTTGTTGCGAGCGATGCCCGGATTCGTGTCGGGATTGCCGACGAAGAGGATCGTGCCGGCTCGTCGCGCGATGACACTCCCGCTGCGAACGTCGACGTCGTCAAACACTCGACCCAGAGTGTCGGCAAGTTCACTGGCGGCGAGTTTTTCGAGCGGAGCTGCTTCCGGACCGTGGATGACCTGTACGAATTCAGCGGCTTCAACCGTGCTGCCCATGTATACGGTGGTCAGGAGAACGGTTGCGAGGACTCGGTACTGATGAAATATTCGATGAATAATAGAGTGGGTCATTGTGTTACTTCGCCTCTTCAGAGAAGCAGTACAGGTGGTGCAGGGTCCGTACGTAGAGCCGGTTGTTGGCGATCGCTGGTGTGGCGATCAGGCTGTCGCCGATGTCGTTTTTCGAGATGACATCGATTTCCGGTCCAGCTTTCAAAACCACGATGTTCCCGTTTTCGCCAGGCACGAAGATGTACTCTCCGGCCGCGATTGGTGACGCGTAGTAGTTGCCGTAATTGCCAACTCGTTTTTTCATCCAGACGGTTTCACCGTCGTTCAGCGAGAATGCCGCAGAGATGCCGCCCTTCTTCACCATCAGCAATCGACCGTCGTAGGCCAGTGGTGATGCGATATTCGATGGCGTTTTGTGGTCGAGATTCCACAGCATGTGCGACTTCGTGACGTCGCCGGAACCACCGCCGAGAATTGCCTGGCTGATGTTTCCGCCGCCGACCATGTTGGTTGGTGCCTGAAATGCCGCGTCAATTTCGTCATCGATCAGGAAGCCGTCACCGTTGGTGTCTCCTTTGTCGAACTTTTTGTGGAACGCGGTTTCGAGTTCTTTCTTTTCCAGCTTGCCGTCCTGATTTGTGTCGCGCCACTGCAGCAGTGCGAACTTCAGCACGCGATCGGTATCTCCGTAACTTTGTGACGTGAGATAAATTCGGTCGCCGTCCACCACCGGCGTGGACATGATCGTTCGCAACAGCGAGTTGCACGTCCAGCGGTTGCTACCGGTCAACGGGTCATAACCGATCAGTTTTCCGGACCCCGCCACGACGATATCCGTGCGGCCATTGGCCGTGCAGAGAACGGGCACCGCGTACCCGCCGAGCATTTCCGGCCGCTCCTTCCGCCAGCGCACGTCGCCGGTTTTCTGATCCAGCGCGATCAGGTACGAGCCCAGATCATCGTCCAGATTAAAGACGACGGTATCGCTATACAGGATGGGAGAATTCGCCGCTCCCCAGCCCATCAGATAAAACGGCATCGGCAGAGGATGTTTCCACAGCACATCGCCCGACTGCGCATCGAGGGCGATCAGTCCGATCGTGCTGAAGTGGACAAAGACGCGATTACCGTCGGCCGCGGGTGTGGAAGAAGCGTGCTCGTTGGGAGGAGTGATCTCCGGGAGGTTTCCAGTGTCGAAGTGCGTTCGCCACAGTTCTTTGCCCGATGCTTCGTCGAAACCGATTACGGCAAAACGGTCGTCTTCCGTCATCGTGGTCGTGAAGAGGCGTCCGTCTGCGATCACCGGACAGGCGACACCTTTACCTAGCTCGACCGACCACTTGACGTTTTCATCGACGGAAAAGTGGAGCGGCGGTTTTGTGCTTTCGCTGGCGATGCCGCTGGCATTGGGCCCTCGAAACTGAGGCCAGTCTTCGCTGCGGGATTCGTTCGTGGCGATGGTCACTCCCAGCAGCACGAATGCTGCCGCCATCGGTTGGCGAAAATGCAATACGTTACCCATTGAGCTTTCTCCGAGTTCGCCGCCAGGACGACTGTTTGGTTCCGTGAGATAGCGAGGCTAATGACATGAGCCCCGACCGACAACGGATCGCAACACGTCGTCAGTTTTCGATAGAGGACGTGACAAGTGAAACGAGCTCAGAATTCGGTGCACCAGTACGCGGTTCACTATTCCTGGGCGATGTGACAACTCGCGCAGGATGCTGTCAACGCCAGCTGGTTCATCTGGTGCGAGTTCTCGTCGTACGGAGCCAGTTCGGCATGACACAGCAGGCAGGCGAGTTCTCGCTCCAGCACGACGCGGTGCGACTTCTCGAAATGCCAGTAGCCCTTGCGATTCTCTTTCACGAGCGACGTGACGTCGTGACAGTCGGTGCAGCGTTCGGTCGTGGCCGGAAGCGGTGTCGCTGGCGGGACGGACACACCCAGGATCGATCGTGCCGCGACTCGGCCGGTGACAATGCACGGGCCAAGAAACGTTCCTTCCAGAGCCGCCTTCCCATTAATGCCGGCCAAACCGGTCAGCTCACCGACGGCGTACAGGCCGGGAATCGGAGTCTTTGATCGTGTCTGCACTCGGCACTGTAGATCGATGGCCACGCCGCCCATGCTTTTGCGAGTCAATGGCCAGCTCTGCATTGCGTAGAAAGGCGGAGTTTCGAGCTTCGGCGACGCTGTGTTGTTGAAGTCGGATCGGTCCGGGCCGAAGCGACCGAAGTCCTCGTCTCGGCCTTTATCGACCATCGCGTTGTATCTCGCGATCGTTGCCTGCAGATTCTCCGGAGGCAGTCCGGTCTGTGCAGCCAGGCCGGCGATCGTGTCTGCCTTCGCCACCAGATCCGGATTATCGAGTACCAGGCGTTCGACCTTCTTGAAGTCCGCCCAGTCCGAACCGGAGATTGTGAATTTTGATCGGGTCGCCTCGTCAAACACAAACCACACAGTGACGCGCTTCTGACGGAGCATCGGCGGCATGACCTCCTTCGCCCAGTTGTGGAGATTTGCGAATCGTTGTCCCTGTGGATTGACCAGAATGCCGTGCATGTTGGCGGCGCTGAGTCCGTGGTTGCTTTCGGTCTGACGCGGGTCGGGAATACCGGTGAAGTAGTTCCACTGATGATCCATTTTCACAAGCTCCGCGCCGGCGGCTTGAGCCAGTCGGTGTCCGCGGCCAACCGAGTTGCGACCCGAGCCTGCCAGGATCTTTTCCGGAAACGTGACGTCCACTGGCCAGAACTCGCGGACCATGTCGAGGTTGCTTTGAAAGCCGCCCGTTGCGAGGACGACGGCATCGGCTTTGAGCGACTGCTCTGAAGTCTCGCGAAGATTCAGCATCCGAACGCCAGTCACTCGATTGCCATTCTGGACCAGCTTTGTCGCCTGCACATTCCACAGGAATCGAATGTTGGCATGCGTTAGGCACTCGCGATAAAGAGGAGCCACCAGCCCGATGCCGCGTCCGGCTGGTTGATGAAAGCGGTCGACCGAATTGCCTGGCGCGGGCAGAACACTCTCGAAGCGGACGCCGAGTTCCGTAAGCCATTCGTAAATATCGCGACGCGAATTCCGGGTGTAATACTTCACCCAGTCCGGGTCGGCGTCCTCTCCCCATTCGATGAAATCCCGCTGTGCAAGTTTCGGAGAATCATCCCAGCCGGATTCTCGCTGGACCGGAGTGTCGACCACGCTGACGCCTCCCTGAGACATCACCGCGTGACCTCCGAAGACGGATGACATATCGACGACGGTGACGTTCGCGCCGCCGCGTCCCAGTTCCAGCGCGGCCGACAGTCCAGAGATGCCCGCTCCTACGATGATCACGTTTGGATGAGAGTCAGTTTTAGCGGTGTTATCCTCTCGGGCAGGTTTTGTGGTTTCGTTTCCCGCTCCGTCGACAAACATCGGCGGAAGGAACGTGTGGTATGCCAGCAGCGCGAGCGAGGTTGCGGTGATGGCAAGCGAGATGTGGCGACGGCGTGTCATGAACGAAGGACCCCGCTAAAGTCTGGAAAAACTGAATAAGAAGCAGGTTGATCTGACTTCGAAGTCGTGCAGTGAGACCACACATTCCAAACGTTACACGCCCGCAGCACAAAGAGGGATGCAATGGACCGTCGAACTTTCTCGCAGCTCCTGGCACTCGGTGCCGGCATGTTTTCCGCCGGCCACGTTGAAGGCAACACAGCCGCGGCCGATGACGAGTCTGGTCAAGGCACCGGCGGGCTTGATGCTCATGAACATGGAGCCGCCGATCGAGAAGCATGGCCGGCTTCCCCGGTGACGATCAGCGATTTCATCCCGCTTGCGAAAGCGAAGCTTCCGAAGGCCACGTTCGAATACATCACGAGCGGCTCTGAAGACGAGGTCACACTTCGCGATAACGTCGAAGCTTTTCGCCGGATGCGGATTCTGCCGCCGCTGCTGCACGGCGTTCAGAAGACAAACCTGTCGACGACAGTGCTGGGGCAACAGGTGTCGATGCCGATTCTGCTGGCTCCTGTCGCGGCGCTGCGGATGTTTCATCCGGAAGGCGGGCGAGCGTCGGCGCGAGCAGCCGCCAGCGCAGGAACAATCTGTATCACCAGCACGAGTGTCGGGAACAGTGTCGAAGAAATCGCGACAGCAGCGAACGGCCCCAAGTGGTTTCAGTTGTACGTTCCCAGTGATCGTGAGCTGGCGAGAAAGCTCGTCAAACGAGCCGAAGACGCTGGCTACAAAGCGCTCGTTGTTACCGTCGATCTAGGTGAGCGGAAAGACGCGGATCTGCGAAACCGTTTTTCACTGCCGAAGAATATGCTGCTGAAGCATCTGCGCGACATAGGTCACACGAAAGTTTCTGAGCGGAACACTTACGATGAACTGGTCGCCTTCAACGCG
>CALGTK010000338.1 GCA_937904325.1 uncultured Planctomyces sp. | reverse complement strand
AAAAACTCAAGCAAGAGCAACACTCAAGCGAGAACAACTCAACAGAGACCTCGCCGGACCAACCATAAGCCACCACATCGGTTCTTCCCCACAACAATAGCGCCCCGTTTTTCGACCGCCGGGCGCGACGTTTTCTAACCGGCGTCTACAAGGCCGCTTCGCGTTCGAGGAATGACGCTGGCAGGTCATCGGAGAGACAAACAAAAGGGCTCTGGCTGCTTTGTTTTTCAGAACATCGGTATCGATCCTCAGACGGAAGATGAATCCAATGTGCGCCGCTCTGTCACTCTGATTCACGATTGAAGTCCGATCCACGAGTTGATTTCTTAGTGCTTGCGATCCAGTGCTTTTGACACGGCAGCGAATGCGTTAATCACTCCGTGCCCCGTCTGAAAGTCAAACCCGTCCGGTCCGACGTCGGTCGCCGTTTCGATAACGATCTGACGAACCTCCCATGGATGCAGATCAGGATTTGCGGAAAGCACCAGCGCGATGACCCCACAGAACATCGGACCGGCGAAGGAGTTCCCGCTCGCGACTTTGTCGACAACTTTTCCGCTTGGCAGGAGCAACGGCAGCTGGAAATTGAAAGCGCTCACTTCCGGCTTGTTGACAACGCCGTCCTTGTAGTGGGCAGTCATCCACTCGACCGGACCCTGACTGGAAAAAGGCGTTCGGCTGAGATCTCTCTGCACGCCGGCAGCAGCAAATACGACATTGGGAATGTCTTCAGGGATTCTCATTTGTACCGGGACTGGCGCGAACTGCGGGCTGCCTTTGACGGCAAAGTTACCGGCGCCCGAAACAAAATGAACGCCGCAGAATGAGCCATGTTCCATCAACTTGCGCCAGTGCGAACGGTATTCACGCATGTCGGGCCGAGAAAAGCTCATGCTGTACGTATCGGCCCCCTGATCAATGGCCCATTCGACTGCGGCTTCGATTCTTTGCGTGGCTAAAACACCGGCCCACTGTGATTCTGGCGCGATCCCAAATCGATGCGGGCTCTGCTCTGTACCCCGACCGCAGATGATCGCCACGCACTGGTGCCCATGAAGCACACGCGAGTTGTACCGCCCGCCCTTCGGAATCGGGTTACGGGTCAGGCTCGGACGTTTCAAAAGGAAATCGTAACCGTGCATATCGTCGACAAGACCGTTGCCTGAGTCATCCCTGTCGTTTGGATGCTCGTTGGGATTCACATAGCGATTCGTCAGGATGTTAGGAGATAGCACAAAGTTGCCATCGTGAATCACATTGAGTATGCCCTTGCCGGTGACGTCATGCTCTTTCCAGACCTTGTAAGCCTTGAGGGACTCGACATACCAGGGGCTCTTATACTGCTCTGCCACAAACTCTTTGCCAGGTCTGGTGTAAGGTTCGGAGCGGGCAACGGCAGGCACACCACGGACACGCAGAGGCGGTCCTGCAAAATAGACCATTCGGACGCCGGGAACTGACTTGAGTTCGGCAAGATGCTCTCGGTTTAGCCGGCAGGTGAATCCATTGACGATCCAGTGATACTCAAGATCAGTGATCTTTTTCGCGTCGACCAATGCGTCGAGTTCTTTGCCCGCTGCGGCTTGAGATCTTCGGCTGAGTGCATTCAGTGTTTCTCGCACCTGTTTCCGCAACGCTGTGCGACCAATACCCGTGAACTCCTTTGTCCGACGAAGATACGCTTCGCCATCCCCAAGAAACTGCTCTTCAAACCAGACAGTGACTCGAAACTGATCACGAGGAAACTCTGAGATCGCCGGGTCAACCCAAACACCTTCTCCAGCGATGTGCTCCGTTTCCAATAGTTCGAAGCCTCTCGCAGAAGACCCCAATACAAGCCCTGTGATCGCCAGTAGCAAGACAGACAATTTCTTCATGAGAGGAACCGGATATTCTACAGGAAAAACACTCGTTGATTGGTGGTGTCGCTAATTGCAGCGTCTCTGACTGACCTGCACCCCTTAACCGCGACGAGCTCCAGAGTAGCCATTCACAGTTCATCCAGCCAATCCACCGCTTCCCCCGGACCACTCGACACCGACTTTATCTTTCTCCAGAAAAGATGACGCGATTATGGACAAACAGACTGCACGGATACAGCGAATTGCCTGGTGGGTTGTTCGAACTGAAACAGCCAGCAAGAAACAGGATCGCAAACGCGACGGGAAATTCGGTCATTGACCACTCTCCTTTCACACCGCCTCTCTCGCAGCCAGTCCGCGTTTCATGAGGTTCGACTGACGGAGTCGCAAGCCAGCTTGAAAATCGCCGACTTGACCGCGTGCGAAAGTGCCGGCCAGGCGACAGGCAGAGACCGTTATCAACCGCATCGTTGCAAACACTTGCTGCACCACACTCCAATCGCAGCGATGAATCACCGTAAAACGGAAACACCTGAAAACGGCACGTGAACAGACGAGCTACGTAAGATACCTTCAGCTCAAAGGGGCCGGGGGGTGGGTAAAAGCGCCAAGCATTCACGAGTGTACTCATCGACGACAACCAGAATACGAAACTGACGGCCATCTTCCGTCCGTTCCGTCACAAAGTCGTACGACCAGACGTGGTCCTTGTATTCAGCACGGTGACGGACACAGCTATTTTCACTGCAACCCGAAAAACGCCGCTTTCGATGCTGCTTTTTCGGGACTTGCATGTACTCTCGTTTCCAAAGGCGATGAACTCGCTTGTGATTGACTCGCCAGTGAGGCTTCACCAGCAGGTCATGAATTCGCTCGGCTCCGAACCTCGGCCGTTGTCTGGCCAGGGCTCGCATCTCGCGAAGTAAGCGAACCTCGTCATCGGGTCGACACGGATGGTAACGTTGCATACTGCGAGATTGACCGAGTACTCGACAGGCTCGACGTTCTGACACTTTTCTGAGGCCCCAAACGGCGACGAACTTCAGCAATCGTTCGCCGGCGACGTTCGGGGCTTACCTGTTTCCCTTCGCGGCTTCCTTCAGAATATCCATGTCGAGAGCCTGGTCAGCCACGAGTTTCTTCAGGCGAGCATTCTCTTTACTGAAGGGCTTTCAGTTCCTTCGCCATCTCTGGTTTCATCCTTCCGTATTTCTGACGCCAGCGGTAGCTAAGTCTGCTCAGAAATATCGAGCGTCTTGCAGATCTCCGGAACCTTCTTTTCCTTACCAAACTCCACAACCGCTTGACGTAACTTCGGGATAATCTGTTCCACGCCATGTCGTCTCGTGGGCATCTAAACAATCCTTTCCCGGCATTCACCCGGAGAGAATTCTCTCGCTATAACATGGATCAAGTTTAGGGGAGGAGGTCAGTTATGTCGCAGACATTCATGGTCTGAGGACAACATTCTGCTCAATGCTCAGCAAAGCCGGAGTTCAATCTAAAATGGTCTAGCTGGCGATGAGACACCGCAGCATCGACCTCACACTGGAGACATACACTGACCCTGCTCTGCTTGTCTTACAGGGGGCCATTGCAGCCCTTCCTCTTTCAGGCCAGATCAAATCTCATAAGCCTGCCTTAATACCTGAGCAACCGAGTCTGCTTGTACCAGAGTCGGACCAACAGTCCCCGAATGAACTTCATTTTGAACATCCAGCGAAACTTAAAGACTCATCGGCGGAGCAACCACGACTCGCCGTAAAGTCCTGCTCTGACAACAGAAAAGCCTCGCTGTCATTTACTGACAACGAGGCTTTATCAGAGCGGGTGAAGGGAATCGAAACCTCACCTGAAGCTTCGGAAAATGTTTTCCAGTAGGCCTGTCGCTCGCACGAAATGCTCGAAAAACTGAGGTTTCACAATCTATTCCTGCATTTTCAACCGTACAATGCCTTGCAGAGAAATGCACCCATTTAAGTCGTTTACAGCCGAAAGTGGGTAGTTCCGGGTAATTAAATGAGCCATTTTCAGTCCGGAATGATGCCGTCATCCCGGATTCGGCAATTCGATCGGTTCGTC
>CALGTK010000337.1 GCA_937904325.1 uncultured Planctomyces sp. | reverse complement strand
GATGCCAGCCACTTCCAGATCGCGTCTGAGCATCACAGATGCTTTTTCAGGCCAATTGCCGGACCATATACGGAAATTCTCGCCTGCCGGGTTTGTCCTGCAACTTAAAGTTGCGAGATAACTGGTCGATTTGCAGTTCCCGTTCCACTTTCTCAGGTCCGTGGCAACGCACTCAATGTTTTGCCAGAAATGTCTCAAACGGTTCTGCGACTGACGAGGCCGTCACCTCTGAAAGGCCGGTGAGAATGATTAAGATAAGAACACGAATCATAAATACTTCGGCAACTATCTTACTTCTGATAGATCGGCAGGTAGTGGTACTTGACTGAAAGACTAAGGACGGACATCGAGGTCCCGTAGACAGCTCCGATATTTTTTTCTGAGCTGTTTCCTGATGTCCATGATCCGTCGGCTGCCTGATTTTTGAGTAACATTTCCTGTACGAGGCGTTGGGCTGTTTGTGAGTGCTTGCCGCCTCGCTGGTACATTCCCTGGGCGTAGTAATACGTGCCGTACGAGGCGAAGCGATCGTTCCACTTCGGTGGGTGGCCGAGTAACCAGTCGGCAGCTCCAGCGACCAGCGGAGATTCGTATTCTCCGCAGACCTGCATTGCCAGAAGTCCGGCTGCAGTCATTGTGTAGGTAGGATTATTCTGGTGAGGTTCGTACGAAAAACCGCTCGCCTTTTTGTCTGGGAGTCCGTTTCGGTCGAGCGGGGATGCATAGGAACGCTTCAGATACTCTACGGCATCGCGAATAGCCGATGCCGGAACCTGTAGACCATCATTTTTGGCGGATCGTAGCGCCATGACCTGCCATACAGAGGCGGAAAGATCGGAATCTTTCGACGAAGGATTGTATCGCCAGCCACCGCGAAAATGTGTTGGTTTCTTTTCCTGTTGTGAGCTGAGAATCAGATCAATCGCTTTCTGACAGCGGTCATGAATGAGTTGATCCTGTTCTTCAGTCGCCCCCATTCCGAGCATCTCGGTCAGCATCAGTGTGATAATACCATGTCCATACATTCGCGATCCATCACGGCTGCCGAAGTAACCATTACTGTCGATGCGATCGTCTTTTAATACGAACGTGAGGGCCCGCTGAATGGTGTCTCCCTCCGGAGACAAATCTGTTGGCTGGGTCCCAACGCTAGCCATCGCCATAATGGCCAGTGCGGTCATCGTGGTGTCGTGCCCCTTATCAATGATTGCCCCGTCATCACGTTGCTTACCGATGAGATACGCGATTGCTTTGTCCACGGCGAGATCGGTTTCGTCCTTCTCAAACGCCGAAGTCGGTTCCTCAGAATCAGCACCGAACGCGAGTTGTGAAAGCGACAGGCTCGACGTCAGAAGAAAAATTATTAAGAAGCAACGCATTGGAATTTCAAGGTGGTTCGTCATTTCTTCTTTGCACGCTCCGCGAGGACTCGGAAGTAGGCTTCTACACTCTTTCGATACTCTTTGGGGACGGCTTCCGAGCGACCATTAGTCAGATCTTCGGCCGACTTACTACGGAGCTTGCCCCAATTCACTTTTTCTGATCGGTTGATTGCCGCGACTTCGAATTCATCCATTGGACCAGTCAGTGCCGGATCGCCTTCCGACTGCGTCCCCTGGGCGAGCGACTGCGCTGCCTGTTGTTGAGCCTGAGCACGTGCAGCAGCAGCGGCCGACTGTTGAGCCTGCGCTGCCTGAGCCAATGAATCGAGACCCGACGGAGTTCGCTGAGGTTGGCCTGGGATTGGTTGTCCAGGCTGCTGACCTGCGGCGTTGGCCAGGCGATCAAGTTCATCAAGTGTCTGAGCCAGTTGCTGCCCTTGGGCAAGTTCTGCGGGAGTGAACGACGGTGGCGTATTGTCGTTCGCAGGCGAACCTCCCTGACCGGAAGGTGGTGGTGATCCGGCATCTCCAGCTGCGGTCGGCGGTTGTTCCTGGCCCTCTCCCTCGCCGTCGCCCGCTGGCGCGCCCCCGGCAGCATCACCGGCTTGTCCCGCTTCTGGGTTGCCGCCTTCTGCATTGCCGGATTCATTGGCGGCGAGCAGCGATTCCAATGCGCCGGTCAGTTGTTCGGCTTGTTGCGAAATCGCACTCTCGGCAGCCGCGATCGCCATTTGAGCTTTGGGGGCTTCTCCGTCTGGTGGTGTCCCGTCTGGCGGTGTCCCGTCTGGTGGTGTCCCGTTTGGTGGTGTCCCGTTTGGTGGTGTCCCGT
>CALGTK010000336.1 GCA_937904325.1 uncultured Planctomyces sp. | reverse complement strand
AATCGGTTCCCAGAACCTGGCTTCTGACTTACCCTTTTATGATAATACCCTCACTGAAAAAATGTTGATACCGTTCAGGCTGGCTGGCGTGAACTATTACGTTACACGTCTGCGACGCAACACTGCTCACATCACTGACCAGTGAGAGGTAGCTTCCCCTGGCCGTTCCGTCGGGGACTGCTGACCAGGCTGCTGAAGAGAGAAGCATCCTGATCGGGACGTTGCTGCAGGCAGCGGCGTTCAATCAGCCAGGTCAAATGTTTCTCGCAGATGTGCCCAAATCCAAGCGTAGTGTTCACTGCCGAGCCCATGTCGTTTGTTGGGGTAAATTCGATACTGCTTCTCACCCGGAATACGGTTGAAAGTATTGAAGCAGGTGGTTGGTGGACACACCGAATCCTGGAGCCCAACGGACATGATGGTGGGGCAACGGATTCGATCGGCTAGATTCATGGTGTCGAAATAGCTGAGTGTGCGCAGTGTCGATTCCCAACTCCGTCGCGGTTGGTCGGCAATCCATGTGTCCATTTCAGGCCAGTGTGTTAAACGAAAGTAGTTGGTCCAGTCGCAAAGAAATGGGATGTCAGCGACACAATGGTCCACTCTTGAATCAAGTGCGGCCGTGGCAAATGCAAATCCACCACCCTGACTGCCACCCCAGACAGCGATCTTAGCCTGGTCAATATCAGTTCGGGATGCGATGTAATCCACAGCCCTGATGCAATCCAGATAGCTGCCCCGATAGTAATAGGTTTGCGGGGCATCCAGGCCTCGAATCCAGAAGTTTTCTGGTTGGCCGGAAATGTCCTGTTGGCTGTTTCCGTGACCGCGGGGATTAAATGAGAACACAATCATGTCATCTCGTTTGCCTGTCGGTTTCATGTTTTGCCCATAACCGGGCACGCGAATCACTGCGGGAAGTGGTGTGGTCGCATTGCGTGGGACTTCCAGCCAGCCGCGAACTCGGATTTGATCATGGCTCCGCATGCTGATTTCGAAAACCTGAATGCGATTATTGCTCAGGTCGGGCCGTTCAATCGATTTGAATGCAGGATGAATCGTCTTCAGCTCTGCGATGGACCGATTCCAGAATTCGTCAAAGTCCGGTTGACGTGTCAACGGTGTGAGCACTTGTTTCGGATTGCATCCCACACGAATTGTTTTCTGGATGGGTTTGGCCGTCTCGCTTTGCTGAAACCTGCAAACCATTTCCACAAAACCCGCTTGCGGGAGTGTGATGGTATTCGTGAATTGTTCCGTCTTTCCAGCATCAATTCTGATCGCCTGATCAGGAATTGGCGGGGGTGAAATAGCTGTGCTCTTTATGCTCCAGACAAGCACTCCAGTCACAACTTCGCTACCTGAGTTGGTCAGTTTCGCCGTGAATTCGACAGGAGTATTGCGTTCTCCCATTCCCGAACTTGCATCTGAACCGAGCGTCAGCCCAAGTCGGGCTCGGTTGTCCAGCGTTGCGGGAAGAAATACAGGACTGTTTCCATAAGCAACGGCAGTCCCACCACAGGGCAAAACAAAGAGCATCAGTGCGAGCGTGGCCAGGCGACAACGCTGACGCTGCAACGGGGGCTTTTGAAAGATCATGTTACTTCTCTGCTGTTGATAAGTTGAGCAAGGTACTGACCCGGTCCGGCACTTTATCTGCTGCGGCATGCTGGACAAAATGAACAACTGTGGGGGTGATGACCAGGGGCCGGTCATTGTCCAGCCATTGCCAGGTGTCGTTGAGTGCGCCGGACAGGAAAGCGGTGTCACCAGGTCCATGGATCATCCATACCGGACACTGCACCTTGGGCATCTCCATGGATTGCGGTGCACATTGCGTTTCAGGACGGCATTGCCGGCAAAGGGCGTCCCGAGTTTGATGACTGGTTGAGATTCATCCTCGGAAGTTTGCGCCCATATGTACGCGCCATGAGTCTAAAACAACGTCACGAGGGCAAGAGCAAATAATGTCGAGTGCTTCTTGAAGCCCAGGCCTGTCTTGACTGCGGCGTCTGCTTCGCTAGTTTGGATGTTAAGGCTTTGATCAGCGGCTCGCTTTGGAATTGCCGAGTGGAATCGAGTGTGCCTTGATATCGACGGTCAACTGTACCGCGAGATGTGTCATCGCCTGGACTTTTTCCGGATGGTCGTTTGCGAGATTCGTTGTCTCGGCAGGATCGACTTTGAGGTGAATCAGGACCGGGCCATCGGCGGAGCCCACCACTTCCTTTACCTCGCGCAAGTAGAGTTTCCATTCTCCAACTCGGATGGCCTCCAGCTTCGCCCAACCGTTCCAGTACAAGAGGTTCGTGCGAGCGTGCTCCGTGCCATCCTTCAGGATGAATGTGTCCCACACGTTGAGACCGTCGATCGTGGGGCTCGCTTCGGAAACCGACTTCAAGTCGATACCACAGGCGTGCGCGAGTGTGGGCAGTAAATCAATCGAGGTGATCAGGTCGTCACTTTCTTGAGCGACGGGAACGACTCCTGGCCATCGAACAATGCAGGGAACCCGCGTGCCGCCTTCAAGCGATGACCACTTCAGACCGCGAAATGGTTTGGCTGAAGCCCATTTTCGCTGCCCGGGTTCAGGACCGTTGTCGGATAGAAACACGACGATGGTTTTGCGGTCGAGCTTTTCAGTCTTGAGCGTCTCAAGAATTTCCCCAACGCGACTGTCCAGCTCTTCGACAACATCTCCGTAGGCCTGATTGGAAGACCTGCCCTTCCAGTCGGGATGTCCCTGCGCCGGAAAGTGGGGGGCGGTGAACGGAACGTACAGAAAGAACGGATGCGATCGATTCTCCTTTATAAACGCGATGGATTCACGCGTGAACTGCTCCGTCAAGCGACGATTATCAAACGGATCGGCGACCAGTTCGGCACCTCGCCACAGTTTCTTCGTCTGGTTGTTACTGCGTTTGATGTAGAACGCAGTGTCAAATCCCTGATTCATCGGTAGCAACTCGGGCGTGTCGCCCAGGTGCCACTTGCCACAGATGCCGGTTTTGTAACCCGCGTCCTGGAATACCTCACCCATGGTCAGCGCCTGCGGAGCGAGCCCCTGCTCGCCCGGAATCCTGTACCCGACCACACCACCGGTCCAGCCGACTCGAGTGGGATAGGCACCGGTCAAGAGCGCCATTCGTGAAGGGGTGCAAACAGTGCTGCCGGAGTAAAAACTGGTCAAGCGGACGCCTTCGCTCGCCATTCTGTCAATTTCTGGAGTCCGCATCGTTTTACTGCCGTAGCACGACAGATCGTTGTAGCCCAAATCGTCGGCCATGATCAGAACAACGTTCGGACGATCGACGGCAGCCCTTGCGGGACAGACTGACAGCAGCACTTCCATCGCCATAACGAACACGAATGCGGCCTTGCCTGATTCCATTATTCTCAAATCTTTCTGGTCTTGTGCAGTTCGAGCACGTGCAGTGGGCACGATAGCAGAGCCTTCGACTCCGCTGTCTGATGACGGTGGCTACCGATTCGGTAGAAGCGTTGTCATGACCGGTTGGAAAAGTGCGTCTATTTAATCGACGGCAACTTCTGTTCTTCGATTCGAAGCGTGAGATGTCCGCGGGGTGGGTACGGTTTGATGCGCGGGTGGTTGTAGCGCAGAAAACTGGTTGCGGCAATCGTGACCTTACTGCCAGTGAAGTCATCTCGGAACTCTTCGTAGATGTGGGCTCCGCGTGGCTGTCCACCCTGCCGGACGGCGACTCCCTGTGTGGATTCGGCGAGTAGTTTTCCGTTGACGTAGATCGCATAGCCTTCACCCGAATTCACGTGGGCAGCTCCGCCAAGCACGATTCGATAGCGATGCCCCTCTTTAAGTGCCGGGATCTCGATTTTGCCGCGAATCATCAGGACTTCCTTTTCCCACAGTGTCCTGGGTTTTTCTCCGCAGCGGCAGAACGGTGATGTGCAGGATTCTGTTAACGGTGCCTGATTGCCATCGAACTGGCCGAAGGGTTGCAGACCCGTCTTCCAGCCCGCTGTTGCCCCATCGAACATGGATGTGATCCAGTTCTCCATTCCCCTTGGATACGTCACTTTGCGGTAACGCTTGCCTTTATCAAAAGGCAAGACCTCCGGCGGATCAAAGCTGAAGTATTCCCACTGGACTTGATCAAGATCAGGACCGAATGAC